>CAZRHL010000051.1:11554-12654 GCA_964600005.1 uncultured Demequinaceae bacterium | reverse complement strand
AGTATGCTCGCCACCATGGGGAAGAAGATCACCACGGTGGCGATCGCCACCACGGTCACGATTGCGCTCGCGGGCTGTGGCGGGGGCGGCGTTGACTGGTCCAATTACGACTCGTCCGTGAAGGCGCGCATCGATGCGCTCGAGGCGGCGGGTGACTGCGTGGGCCTGCAGGCCGAGTTCGATACGGCTTACGCCAACAACGACGTGCAACGCGCGCGCACGGGCGAGGGCAACACTGCGCTGCTCGAGCACCTCAACGCCATCATGGAAGACGCCGGCTGCTACGCGTAACTCAGCTCACCTCGAGCGGCTCCGCGTGAAGAGGCTCGCCGCGCCATCCCCCTCGGTGCGGCGGGGACGTGGGCGAGCGTATCGGCGCTCGCGACCGGCGGTTACTCGCTGGCATTGCCGGCATTTTTCGCGCCATCTCGGCGTTGAAAAGGTCACGATTTTATGAGCGGGCTAGCGCGCGCGCTGAAATTAGTGCAATGATCCTCGCATGGAGGGGAAGGACTGGCGACAGATCGTCGACGAAAGCGAACTCGCTCTCGGCCTCGCCGCGCTGTTCGACCGGCTAAATGACTCAGGTTGGCTGGCGCGCCGCCGATATGGACAATATGGAGTTGCATTCTGGCCGAACGAGCGTCGTCGCGACCAGGTATCGATCGATACCAGGTATGCGGCGATCACTCCAAAGTTGGAAGAGTACGCGGCGCACACAGGCCTAGATCTAATGGATCTGGCCATCGATGGAGAAGAAGGAGGTAGGCCGTGATTGTAGGCATTGAAGTCGGACTGAGGTTCGAACCGCCTGCGCCGTTCACCGACGAGTGGATCGATGCGCTCTACTCCTCGCTCGAGGCAAATATGGCTATCAAGAGCATCGACATGTTTAGCGCAGAAGATGAAGGCCGACTACGGTTCATCCTTGGCATCGAGGGCTTTGACCACTGCGACGAGGACTTCTTCAAGGACGTTGCACGCGAGGCGCTCGAGAAGGCGCTTGACGAGGCCGCAGGCCCGAACCGGCGCGTCGACGACGTCGCCACGACGGGCGAGATTCAGGTCTTTGCGTAGACAGGAAAGTCACCGCGATGCCC
>CAZRHL010000051.1:2106-11544 GCA_964600005.1 uncultured Demequinaceae bacterium | reverse complement strand
GCATCGTTGCTTGTCGACCTGGGTATCAAGCGGAGCGGGGCGCGGATCCGTACCGGTCTCGCAATGCCCGCACGGCCGCGCGCGGCGCGTCGTCGGCGGGCTTGGTGTACCGCTGAGTCGTTGCGACCGACGAGTGGCCTAGTAGGTACTGGATGGTGCGAATATCCACACCGAGGCGTAGGAGTTCCGTGCCGAACGCGTGCCGCAGCGTGTGCGCGGTCCATGGCTCCGGGAGTGCCCGAGCGAGCATTACGCCGACGTGCTTCGCTGTGAGGTGTTGCGCGCTGCGCGCTTGTGACGGGAATGCCCACCCGCCGCCGGCAAGACACGCGGTCCGTACAGCAAGAGCGAGAGAGTCGTTGAGCGGCACGTCGCGATCCTTGTTGCCCTTGCCATGAACGGTGAGGGTCCACCCGTCAGCGGACCTTGTCAGATCACGCGTATGCACCACGGCCATTTCGCCGCGCCGCAAGCCCGCCTCGAAGCCGAGTCGCAGCATCAGGGCAAGTCGCTCGTCCGCGCTGCAAAGCACGGATTGGTAGACGTCGTGCGGGATGGGGCGCGGGTTCGCATCCGCAGCTCGCACCCGTGGCAACGCGTAGGCGGGGGAGTCGATGAGGTACCCGCGCTCGAGCGCGAACTCGTAGAACTGACTGATGGATGTATATCGGCTCCGACGCGACTCTCGCGCCCACGCCTGCCGGCCCACCCAATCCGTCAACTCATCACGGGTGACAGACCACGGCTCCGCGACGCCTATCGAGCGTGCCATCGTCGACACGTGCTCGACTCGCGCACTGATCGAGGTTTCTTGAAGCCCGCGCATGCGAAGCCACGGAATCCACAACTCGATAGCCCCTCGCCACGCGGGCGGCATTGCCCGTCGCATGTCGAGAAAGTACAGCCGCGCGTGTCGCCCACCGCCATGGCGCGCCGATCTACCTGGGTAAACGATCCCCGCACTTGCGCTGTGGACAGCCTCAGCGGACATGGCGCCGCGCTCGCGGCTCGTGCCTGCGTGGCCACCAATATTCGCGGTCCTCGCGCCACTTCTTCATGCGGTCCTCGCGCGCTTCTTGGCATCGCGTCGGTCGTCGAGTGAGATGACTTCCGCCTCGGGCTTCGCGTCTACTTGATCCGCGTCCGGCAACGCGGAAACACCCAACCAGAAGGTTGGGGGTTCGAATCCCTCAGGGCGCGCACGTTCCCCAGACGGTCAAGCCGGCTGGGGTTTCTGCTTTTCACGCGCGGGGCTGAGGCCGCTCGACCACCACACCATTGGCATCGAGTTCGATGCGTTCGCGCACGTCAGTGCCGTCCGAAGACACGATCGACACCGCAATGTCGCGGCCCGCCGGAGCGAGCCGAACGGTCACTGATCCATCGTGAGCGGCGTTCAGCACCGTGACCACGTGATCCGACAGCCGCTTCATCGCCGCTCCGCTCGGCAACCCGTCGCCACGGTCATCGAGCAAGGTGACGTCCACGCCGCGTGCGCGCGCGGTCGTGGCCGCCTCTGCGATGCGTGGTGTCACAAGCGACTTGCCGCGCACACCGTCGCGCAGCAATGCCTCTGCTGTCGCAAAGCGGCGTTTGCCAGCGAGATCCATTGGCGGCCCCACGGTGACGAGCTCGTCGAGCAGCGGCACTGCTGACGCCCGCAGTTCGACCACGCGCTGTTGACGGATCTGCGCCGACGTTGCGCCCTCTGCCGCCTCGATGGCGGAGACGACGGATCTCTCATCGAACTCGTTGATCTGGCGGGCCGTGCGCCGCAGGTTCAGCTCGAACAAGGTCGCGACAAAGAGGATCGCGGCGTGAGTGTCGAGCAGCATGACGCCGTCGACGACTCCGCGATCAGCGGTGATCGTCCACAGCAGCGTGCCACCCGCCATGCACGCGTAGCCCAACCAGGCAAAGCCCGGACGGCGTCGCAACGCGAGGAAGAACAGGAGCCACGTGTTGGAGCCGAGGTGCCAGCTCGCGCGGCCAGGAGGCCCGACGTCGGGCAGTTGGAAGGCGACAAGCAAGGTCGACGCTGTCACTGCCGCAACGATGCCCCAGGTCCATAGCGTGGGGAAAGGGTCGGGAGCGTCGAGGACGATGAGCACAGCGGCTGCATTGACGATCGCCACAGCGAGGAGGACGGGGAAGGAGTTCTTCACCTCGTCGAGAGTGCTGAAGGCGTAGAGGAAGTTCGAGAAGACAAACAGCGCGACGACAACGCGCGCTGGATCTGAGGTGAGCCGGAGCAGCTGGGAGGCGTCGACACGCGTCGGCGTTGGAGCGATCATCCGTCCCGCTCCCAGCGCAGGATGACGTCGGTCCCCAAGCCGGGACGCGAGTGCACCTCGGCCTTGCCGCCAGGCACAAGCGCCATGCGCTCGATGATGCTGAGGCGAATGCCAAGGCGACGGGACGCGACGGAACGGATATTGAAGCCGCGGCCGCGGTCTCTCACCGCAACCGTGAGGCCATGCGAACTGGCTGCGATCTCGACTGAGCGTGGCACCTCTTCGCTGCTGACTCCCGCATGGCGAACGCTGTTGCGAAGTGCCTCGGCGATCGCATCGTTGAGGGCCGTCACTGCCTCAGCGGGGATCGCAAGCTCGGCCTCGGTGACGACGGAGACATCGGTGGTGGGCGCGATGCGGCCAACGATCTCGACAAGCGTCCGCACCACCTCCGCCACGGTGTACTCGCGCGAGGTCGCGTCACGGGTCTCAAGATGCTCGATCGCATTGATCGCCACCCGCGCTTGATCCGCAAGTGATGGAGGCGGTTTGTCGCGGGCCGCGGTGAGGAGAACCGACATGATGTCGTCGTGAACCATCGCGTTGATGCGGGTCTCCTCGCGCTCGCGCGTGCGTGAGGCTGCGGTTCGTGCCGCCTGTGAACGCGCTTGACGGGAGGCGGCATCGAGGCGGTCGGCGGCGCCGATGACACCGGTCGCGGCGGCCATGAGGATCATGATGAACACAAAGGAGCCGACGCCGTCGAGAAAAGCGGCCTTCGCGGCGTCCTCGCGCACCACCACCTGCACCGTCCCGATGACGACGCCCTGGCCGATGCCGTACAGCCAGATGCTCTTGCTCTGCCATGCGGTCGCCAGGATCATCCCGTGCAGCGCGTGGATGCCCTGGTACCACGGCGTCGCATTGTCCTCGAGGTATTCACCGCGCAGGCCAAGGGGAAAGAACGCCATCCCGACAAGAAAGACGAGGGCGGTTGAGACGGCGATGTTTCGCATGGCAGGCCGCGACACGATCCACGTGAGGGCGCCGAGGGACGCGGGCAATGCGATTGCGACGACGACGAGGCAGATCGCGTACCACGATTCAAGCTGTGGCATCTGGCGCCCAATGCCACCGGCCCCTGGGTAGAGCACGGCCGTGTAGATGACGGCGGCGGCGCCGACCGACGAATAGAGGAGCCGCTCAAGGCGGGCCCGAGCGGTGTCTTCGCTGACCCGATCTACCGAGGTCAGCTCTGCTGTCATGCCGTGGGGCCGTCGAGGATCCCGTCCTCGAGAGCGCGCTTGTAGAGGTCGATTCGGGAGTGGGCGGGTCGGCCCGCCTCGGCATACTTGCGGCGGATACGGCTCACGTAGTCCGCAACGGTCTCGCGCGACAGGCCCGTGGTCTGTGCCACGGACACAGCCGTCTCACCGGATGCGTACAGACTGAGCACCTCTTGCTCGCGCGCCGAGAGCTTCGCGTCAGCGAGCACCTCGTCCGCGTCAATCGCTGCGGCCCAGTCGGTGCCGAAGACCTCGCGGCCCTCCGCGGCGGTCCGCACCGCTTCAAGCAGGACATCGGGGGCGACGGACTTGCGAATAAGTCCGAGCGCGCCTGAGCGAGCGGCTGACTGAATGAGTCGGCGATCTTCCGCTCCGGTGTAGATGAGCACGTGTGAGCCCATTGCGTGGATCACATCGACGTTCTCCTCCGGCTTGGAGCCATCGCTCAAGCGCAGATCGAGGACAACAAGGTCGATTGGCTCGCCAAGACCGGGGAGTTCTTGAACTGACTCCACCATGCCGACAAGGCGCAGATCAGGCGCTGATTCGATGAGGTCCTTGAACCCGATGGCGATGAGCGCATGGTCTTCAACCAGGGCAATTGTGCGTCGGGCAGACATGTGTTCCCTCTCGCTGGTGTTCCCGGTCACATTATCCCGTTGGCATGGTCCCCGTGTAGCCCTCACCACGGTGGGTTTGTTCACAGTATGCCCCCCACATGGGGGGCGACAGTGGCAAATGTCCGTTTTATGCGCCCCCATAAATAGGGGCTTGCAGGGCCTTGTGTGCCGTGGGATTCTTCTACGCGAGGGGGGACTCCTTCCTCCCTGACAGGGGAGGCGGGTCCGAATGGCATGGGGCGTCGAGGAGACCGTATTGGCCGGTCTCGGCACCCTTTTCCTTTGCGGTGTGGTGCTGTCAGCGCACCCGCGACTCACCCTTTCTCTCGCTTCTCGAATCGCCCTCGCTCTTGCCGCGGGCGGCTATCTCGCCGCAGCAGTGGGCTCCTCATCGATGGAGATCGTCGGTGGACCGCGCGTGGTCTGGATCCTCCCCGTCGCCCCCCTCGTGGCGGCCGTCATCGTCACGCGCGACATGATGAAGACGGGCACAGTGCGACGTGTTCACGCGATGTCACGCGCCGCCTCTGAGGAGTACCACCGGGAACAGGTCGCCGCGGCAACACTCGCGCGCGCCACCAACCTCCACACTCCTGCGACAGAACTGGCTGACATGGCGTATACCGAGCCCGCCGTCCGCGAGGCGATCGCGGCAAACCCCGCCACGCCGTCGTCCGTGCTCACCTGGCTTGCCGCGACCGGAGATGAGGCGGTGCTCGACGCGATTGCCGCGCGTGGCACCGCAACCGCCAAAGCCGCAGGTCACTAGCATCGTTGACAAGGCGCGGCACAACGGCCGCGCGCAGCGGAGGTTCACGTGGCGAAGCGAATCATCGGCATGATCGCCATCGCCGCTGTCGCGCTCGCCGGCTGCGGCGCTGATCCGGGCCCGCCGCCCGCCGTCGGCGAGTGCTTCAACGTCGATCCGGACGACAAGCAGATGACGTCAGTCGATGCGTTCTCATGCGACACCGAGCACGACGCCGAGGTCTACTTTGTGGGCGATATCGATGCGCCCGAGGAGTACGACGCTCTGCTCGTCGACACCCGGGCGCGCGGCGAGTGCTTCGCGGCCTTCAGCGATTACGTGGGCGTTGACTACTATTCGAGCTCGATCGAGATCCTCTACGACGTGCCCTCGCAGACGGCCTGGGGCCGCGGTGATCGCACTGTCATGTGCGCCCTGTACACGCCTGACGACGAAGCCGGCACGATGGCGCGCACCACGGGTTCGCTCAACGACTCGAAAAAGTAGCCGCGACGCTACGCCAGCGCCGCCGCGTCAAAGTCGATGACAACCGGCACGTGGTCTGAGGCGCCCTTGCCCTTGCGCTCGTCCCTCTCGATCGTTGCCGCTGTCGCGGCGCCTGCCGCACCGTGCGAGCCGTAGAGGAAGTCGATACGCATGCCCTCGCCCTTCGGGAAGCGCAGCTGCTTGTAGTCCCAGAAGGTGTAGCGGCGCTCATCGGGGATGAAGCGTCGGCTCAGTTCGGTGTAGCCCGCCTGCTCGAGAAGTCCCAGGTCCGCGCGCACCTCGGGCGTCACGTGAGTCTGCGCCTCCGGGTCTGACTCATCCCAGATGTCGGTGGGCAGCGGAGCGACGTTGAAGTCGCCACCGATGACGGTGGGCCGCGACGCCCAGCCAGCCGCGGCGTCGGCCAGATTGGCGAGGAACCGACGCTTGTACGGGTAATGGGGGTCAGCAATGCCCCTGCCGTTGGGCACGTAGACGCTCCACGCCCGCAGGGGGCCGCATGTGGCGCCGATGGCGCGCGCCTCCACCACGGCATCCTGGCCAGGCTTGCCGAAGGCGGGTTGCGCGGGGAAGGCCGTCTCAACGTCGGCGAGGCCCACGCGAGACGCGATGCCGACCCCGTTCCACTGGTTGAGTCCGTGCAGCGCCACCTCGTAGCCGGCGGCTTCGAATGCAAGGACGGGAGCCTGGTCGGGCTTGCACTTGATCTCCTGCATGAGGAGCACATCGATCTGCGCGCGCTCCAGATAGTCGACCACGCGGTCGACGCGGGCTCGCAGGGAGTTGACGTTCCACGTGGCGACTCGCATGCCCCTACGCTACCCACCCCGTAGCCTGGTGAGGTGGCTACCGCATTGATCACAGGTGCAAGTTCCGGTCTTGGCGAGGAGTTCGCGTGGCAGCTCGCGGCTGCAGGCAGGGATGTCGTGCTCGTTGCGAGATCGCGTGACCGGCTGAGCGAACTCGCCGACATGCTCTCCGGCGTCACAGGAGTGACGACGGAAGTCCTCGTCGCAGACCTCGCGACGGCTGAGGGCCTGCAGGCCGTGGCGGACCGCGTCGCCGACGCTGAACGCCCCATCGATCTGCTCGTCAACAACGCGGGTTACGGCTTGCCGGCAGGCTTCCTCAAGACAGACATCGAACAGGAGGTCGCCGCGCTCGACGTCATGGTGAAAGCGGTGCTCGTCCTGTCGCATGCCGCCGCACAGGCGATGGTCGCGCGTGGACGCGGGGCGATCCTCAACGTCGCGTCGGTCGCGGCATGGCTTGGCAACTCGTCCTACTCCGCGCACAAGGCGTGGGTGACCGCCTTCACTGAGTCGATCGCCAGCCAGCTGCGCGGCACAGGGGTGAGCGCAACCGCCGTGCTGCCGGGCCTCACGCACACCGAGTTCCATGAGCGGGCCCAGCTCACCGAGTACGAAGAGTTCCCCGAGATCGCCTGGCTTGACGCCGATCACGTGGTCGAATCCGCGCTCGCGGCTGTGCGTCGCAAGCAGGTGCTCGTCACCCCGTCGGTGCGATACGCCGCGCTGACGTCGGTGGTGCGGACGTTGCCTCGCTCATGGGTGCGTGCCGTGTCGCGGCGACGCGACACCTGACTGTCACGCCAGACCGGGCTCAGCGCACCAGCTCGATCGCCGTCCACGAGCAGGCGGGAAGCGTGATGCGCAGGCGCCCCTCGGCGAGGCTTGCTGACGTGTTGGCGGCGAGCCCCACCCGTTCGGGTTCGTCGAGCGTGTTGCACGCGTACGGGTCGTCGTCAGCGAGGGTGAGCGCCGCGACAATGGCCGACGCTCCCAGCGCCGTCACGTCGATGTCCAGCTCGACAGGGGCGTCAGTCGCGCGGTTGAGAAGGAACAGCGCGGAGACATCGCCGTCTCGGGTGGCCACGGCGTCGACAAGCGGCACTTCTCCGTATCGCCCTGTCGATGCTGTCGGGGCATCCACCGTGACGGCCACCGCTTCGCCGCGTGCCAGACGCGACGTGATCGCAAACGGATAGAAGGTGGTCTGGCGCCAGGCCGGCCCACCAGGCTCGGTCATGATCGGCCCGATGACGTTGACGAGCTGCGCCATGCACGCCGTCTTGACTCGGTCAGCGTGCTTGAGGAGTGCGATGAGCAGGCCGCCCACGACCACGCCGTCGGCGACCGAATAGATGTCCTCGAGCAGGCGTGGCGCGATGGGCCAGTTGTCGATGCCCGTGATCGCTTCCTTGTCCATGTGGCGCTTGAGGTACCAGACGTTCCACTCGTCAAAGGAGAGGTTGATCGTCTTGTCGGAGCCCGTGGCCGCCTTCACCTCGTCTGCGACGGCGACGACCTCGTCGATGAAACCCTCCATGTCGACACCGCTTGCAAGGAAGCTCGCGAGGTCGCCGTCTCGCTCCCAGTAGTAGGCGTGGCAGGAGAGGAGGTCGACGTGCTCGTACGTGGCCTCGAGGACTGTCCTTTCCCAGTGCCCGAAGGTCGGCATATCGCGTGAGGAGGACCCGCACGCCACCAAGGTGGTGTCAGGGTCGATGAGCCGGATCGCGTGCGCGACCGATGCGGCCTTCTTCGCGTAGTCCTCCGCGCTCAAGTGCCCCAACTGCCACGGCCCATCCATCTCATTGCCGAGGCACCACACGTTCGGGCGAATAGGTGCGCGTCTGCCGTTGGCGATTCGGGCGTCGGACAAAGCCGTGCCGGAGTCGATGACGCAGTACTCGACGAAGTCGAGCGCCTCCTCAAGCCCCCGGGTGCCGAAGTTGACCGCGAGCATCGGCTCCGCACCCGTGCGGTCAAGCCACGTCATGAACTCGTGGAGACCCACCTCGTTCGTCTCGATCGTGTGCCACGCGAGATCAAGGCGGCGCGGGCGCAGCTCACGTGGGCCGACGCCGTCCTCCCAGCGATAGCCGGACACAAAGTTGCCGCCGGGATAGCGGATGATCGAGACGCCAAGCTCTGCGACAAGGTCGAGGACGTCCTGCCGGAAGCCGTCAGCGTCGGCCGTCGGATGACCCGGCTCGTAAATGCCGGTGTAGACGCTGCGCCCCAGGTGCTCGACAAAGGAGCCGAAGAGGTGACGATCGATGGCGCCGATGCTGGCGTCGGCGGTGACGGCAAGATGGGCGGAAACCATGGCAGGTCCTTCGGTCGTGGCGGCGACGCGACAGCATGACTGTAACCCGAAGGCGCCAGGACCCTCGCTAGGCTCATCCTCATGACGTTGCCGACGCCCCGCGAACAACTCCGTGACCTCATCAGCGACCTTGCCGTCGTGCGCGGCCGTGTCACCCTCGCATCGGGCAAAGAGGCCGACTACTACGTCGATCTGCGACGCGTCACCCTTCACCACGCGGCGGCTCCGCTCATCGGGCACCTCATGCTCGACGCTCTCGAAGAGGCGGGCTACGGTCCGGCCGACATCGATGCGGTTGGCGGTCTCACCCTTGGCGCGGACCCGGTGGCGACGGCGATCCTGCACGCGGCAGCGTCCCGTGGTCTTGCTCTCGATGCGTTTGTGGTGCGCAAGGAGTCGAAGTCTCACGGTCTGCAGCGCCGCATCGAAGGACCTGACGTGGCCGGGAGGACCGTGGTGGCCGTCGAGGACACCTCGACCACCGGCGGTTCCGTCATGACTGCGGTGGAGACGCTCCGCGAGGCGGGCGCGACAGTTGCGGCGGTGGCCGTCATCGTTGACCGCGACACGGGCGCGAGGCAGGCGATCGAGGCAGCAGGATTGCCGTACATCGCGCTGTACGGCAGCGCCGACCTCGGGCTGTAGCTCGGCTCTCTCCGGGTCCCGTGCACGCCTCGTGACGTGGCCGCAGCGGCGCTTGCTGCGGGTCAGTCCTCTGCGTCGACCTCGTGCATCGCGGCGCGGGCAGAACGTTTGGCAAGCCAGTGCTTGCCCGTCTCGAAGACCATGGGAAGGACGGACACGAAGACGATGAGCATGAGCGCGACTTCGATGTTGCTCTTCACCACCTCGAAGCGCCCGAGCCAGTAACCGAGCATCGTCACGCCGACACCCCACACGAGCGCACCGAT
>CAZRHL010000051.1:0-2006 GCA_964600005.1 uncultured Demequinaceae bacterium | reverse complement strand
GAACGGGAACAGCAAGCCTGTCTCGATGATGATGATTGCGCAGATGCCTGCGAGCGCCCAGGTGCCATAGCGATCGATGAATGAATTGATGAGGTGGTCGGGATCCATCCAATCGGGACCGAGCATGGGCAGAGACGCAGCGGAGACGATCACGGTGTCAGCCTACGGTGCGGCGACCCTCGCTTGTATGCGCGGGGACTGGTTACATGGAGCCATGACGCGCACATCCTTCGGCACTCCGCTGACCGATGGTGCCACCAAGGTCTTGTTGCTCGGTGCTGGAGAACTCGGAAAAGAACTCGCGTTCGCCTTCCAGCGGCTCGGCGTGGAGGTGGTGGCGGTTGACCGCTACGAGCACGCCCCCGCGATGCAGGTGGCGCATCGTTCTTACGTGATCGACTTGCTGAGCGCCGATGCGTTGCGATCAGTTGTCGAGGCTGAACAGCCATCGCTCATCGTCCCGGAGATCGACGCGATCAACACCGATGAGCTCGAACAGTTCGAGCAACGGGGCTTCCGCGTGGTGCCGAGCGCGTCAGCAGCTCGCGTCACGATGGACCGCGAGCGCATGCGCAACCTTGTCGCTGAAGAGCTCGGGATTGCGACGTCGCCGTATCGCATCGCCGCATCGGCAGAAGAGGTGAAGGCCGCGGTCGCGGAACTCGGCCTCCCAGCCGTGGTGAAGCCGCTCATGTCCTCGTCAAGCAAGGGCCAGACGGTGGTGAAGGACGCGAGCGAGTGCGAGCATGCGTGGCGTCACGCATCTGAGGATGGGCGCGCGATGTCGTCGCGGGTGATCGTCGAGTCGATCGTCGACTTCGATTACGAGATCACACTGCTCACCGTGCGTCACATCGCTGGCACCACGTTCATGGACCCCATCGGTCACATCCAAGGTGACGGCGGCTTCCGCGAATCGTGGCAGCCGCATCCGATGTCGCAGGCGGCAGCGATTGAGGCTCGCCGCATCGCGACAGCAGTGACCGATGCGCTCGGCGGTTGGGGCGTGTTCGGTGTCGAGCTCTTTGTGCGTGGTGACGAGGTGATCTTCTCTGAGGTCTCCCCGCGCCCCCACGACACGGGCATGGTCACTCTTGCGTCGAACCCCACCAACGAGTTCGTCGTCCATGTGCGCGCAGTGCTCGGTCTGCCCGTCCACCAGGTGGTCTCGGAACCCGCTGCCGCGTGCGCTCTGGTTGCCGAGGGCACGGGTGTGCCGACTTTCAACGGAGTGGCCGACGCTCTCAGCCGCCCGGACACGGACCTGCGGCTGTTCGGCAAGCCGCGAGTGGAGGGCCGTCGCCGCGTGGGCGTCACCCTCGCACGGGGGCTGACGATCGAGGATGCGCGCGCTCGGGCTACTGAGGCTGCGGACTGTGTCACGATCACCTTCGAGTGAGCGTGCGGTGACCGAATACGCAGAAGACGAAGAGCTGCAGGCGTCAGCCCCGGACGACGTAGGGGTGGGGCCGTGGCCCGGCGAATGGCCTGCCGATCCGCGCTTTGACCGGCGCCTCCTTGCCGAAGGCGACCGTCGCAATGTGGTGGACCGCTACCGCTACTGGACGCACGAGGCGATCGTTGCCGACCTCGACGCGCGCCGGCACCCATTCCACGTCGCAATCGAGAACTGGCAGCACGATTTCAACATCGGGTCGGTGGTCCGCACCGCGAATGCGTTCATGGCGCGTGAAGTGCACATCGTCGGCAACCGTCGCTGGAACCGTCGCGGCGCGATGGTGACCGACCGCTACCAGCATGTTCGTCACCACCCCACGGTCGAGGAGTTCGTCACATGGGCGCGCGAGGCGCGCCTTGCGGTGCTGGCGATCGACAACCTGCCCGGCTCCGTCCCGATCGAGACGTACCCCATCGACAAGGAATGCGTCCTCGTCTTCGGCCAGGAGAGCGTCGGCCTGTCCGACGCCGTGCGGGACGCGGCCGACGCGACCCTCGCCATCGCCCAATACGGCTCCACCCGCTCGATCAACGCGGGCGCGGCGGCG
>CAZRHL010000050.1:0-12927 GCA_964600005.1 uncultured Demequinaceae bacterium | reverse complement strand
TCGGCTGTCGTGGTGACCAGGTTTCCCCGATCTCCTCATTCGCTTTGTTCAGTTCAGATACCTAATAAGTAGTCCACTCCGTCAAGGAATGCAAGAGATAATTGCGGTTTTTTCTTTCCACTTTTATTCCACTTAGTTATCCACCGCTTTCCCTGTGCGCGGCTGCCGATATCCACCGGGCTGTGGATCAAAATTGTGGATGAAACCCGGGACACCGGGACCCCCTCCCGAGGTGGTAGGCCACCTCTTGGGTCGCGCGCCCGCGCGCTCCCCAGTGGTGGCCTACCTCTTCTGAAGTGGAGTTGCGATGCCCGGTGGCAGGGCGTGTAGCCGGCGCAGCGCGCGCGGCGAGCCGCAGGGTGCGTTGCGCGGTGAGCTGCAGGGCGCGGTTCGCGTTGAGCTTTCGTGTGAGATGCGGGTCGAACCGCCCGGGCTGGCGCACCTGCACCTGCGCCTGAATGTGCGTCAGCGCCTGTACCCGCACCTGCGCACCCGGGCCAGCGTCTGCATGTGCGCCAGCACCAGCGCCCGCACCCGCACCTGATTGCGCGCCAGCGCCCGCACCCGCACCCGCACCCGCGCCCGCATCCGATTGCGCGCCGTTGCCTGCCCGGAATCCTGTGGCTGCGCGATGCCGCATGGCTTCAGCACATCGCGCTGTCCGCCCTCGCGGAAGAGGCCATCTACCACCAGCACAGCTGCAAGCTCGCAACCGAAGAGGTGGTCTACCACTAGCGCAGCAGCAAGCCGGAACCGAAGAGGTGGTCTACCACTTGCCGGGGGCGGGGACGGCGGAGCGGGGGTGGGGTGGCCTTGAGACAGGCGAAGGGCCCCTCAAAGTAAGCGTTTGAGGGGCCCTGCCATGACCTCGAGTTCTCGGCCCAGCCCCCTGCGGAACCCGGACCGACAGCCGTGATTGACGCTGCGGCGCTCGCCTCCCATGCGGGATGCGACCTCTCGGTCGACGCAACGGGCCCGTCAAGTCCCTGTGCCGTCACCCACAGGCCTCAGCTCGATCGAAGACCGACCCTCAGCGTGGACTGCCGTTGTCCGCTACGCCCGGGAGTTCACCAGCCGCCGCGCTCACTCGGACCGTGACGCTGATTTCTCAGCATCCGCTTTCCTCGCGATCTCCCCGGGGTCTCGACCTCGGTTCTGGCGGAAGGCTTCCCTTCCGATGGAGATAGGTTTAGTGCCCCCTTGCGACGGGCGCAAGCCCAAAATGAGGGCAATTTCTATCCACTTTTTGTTCACAGGCTTTTCCACGTCTGCGGGGCACGCTTTGCACATCATTCACATGCCTGTGGATGAAATCTGTGGACGCGACATCCGTGGCGGAGGGAATAAGGCCGCCCATCGCGTTGACGTCGCGATCGGAATCTCAGCTCTTCGGCGCGTCCGCCTCGTCATCGACCGTCCGCAAGCGGGCGAGCATTGCGTTGTAGGCCTCAAGATCCGCATCCCCGGAGCGCTCCGCTGCACGGTCCTTGCGACGAGCCGTGCGCGCATCGTCCTTGCGCCACGCGATCAGCACCGCGACGGCGAGGAGCACCACCGGGATCTCGCCCAGGCCCCACGCAATGGCGCCGCCAAGCTGCTGATCGGTGATCGCGTCGGGCCCCCAATCGCGACCCATGAGCCCGTACCAGCGGGGTGCGAGCAACACCTCGGAGGACGTGATCGCGACGCCAAAGAACGCATGGAACGCCATCGTCGCGAACAGGAGCAGCACCCGCATCGGGTAGGCCGGGCGTGTAGGCCCAGGGTCGATGCCAATGAGCGCGTTCGCAAAGAGGTAGCCGGCGAACGTGAAGTGGACCACCATCCAGATGTGGCCAGCATGGTTGCCGAGCACAAACGGGAAGATCTCCGTGTAGTAAAAGACAACCAACGAGCCGGCGAAGTTGACGGCGGCAAACACCGGGTGCGCGACCACCTTCATCAGACGCGAGTCGATGATGACGCGAATCCACTCGCGCGGCCCACGCGTGCCGTCGTGACGGGCGGGCAGGGCACGCAGGGCGAGAGTGACGGGTGCCGCCATCACGATGGGCAGCGGCGCCGCCATCGCGAGCAACATGTGCTCGAGCATGTGTGAAGAGAAGCTCACCACTCCGTAGACAGCAGGCGCACCCTGTGTGATCCATGCGATGAGCGCCATGCCGGTGAGGAACGACGCCGTGCGGTACCAGGGCCACACATCGCCGCGTGCCGCGAGGCGCCGCACCCACCGCACGTAGACAACACAGAGCGCGACGATGACGAAGGCCGAAAGGACCTCAAGGCGCCACTGCGAGATCCACTGAATCGCGTCTGGCGCGGGCGGCAAGTCGTAGCCGGTGAGCAGGAATGCGGGCGTCGGGTCGGACACCACCTCGATCGGAGACGTGGGCGCCGTGCGCGACAGAAGTCCGCCGATCCCGGCCACGGCCACGAGCGCAAGCACGTCTACCGACAGCACTCGCCAGAAGCGGTCGCGCACCTCGGCCTCATCGAGTCGCGGCATCGTCACCTTGCGATGCCAGACCGCCAGCGCGATCGCCGCCGACATCAGAACGAGCTTCACGAACAGAAGGCGCCCATAGGTCGTGGTGAAAAGGTCTGTGAACGTGCCGATGCGCAACATCGCGTTCGCCACGCCAGACACGGTGAGCGTGATCGCAGCCCACAGCGCGAGGCGGGACATCCGCGTCACCGCATCCTTGGCGCCACGACCAATGAGCTTGCGCGAGATCGCGACGGCAATGAGGATGCCCAGCCATACGGCCGACGCTGCAATGTGGAGATAGAGCGCCGTCACCGCGAGATGGTGGTTCGTCGCGCCAGCGGCGTGCCCGGTCTGGGCCTGGGTGCCGATCCCGTAGGCGATGGGCACGAGCGCCCACGCGCAGCCGGTGGGCTTACGGGCGAGGGTGACGGCAAGGGACGTGACGAGCGCGGCCGCCACGTTGAGTGCGTACGTCTTGCCGAGGTCGATGTCGGCCATGAAGCGCCACAGTTGGGTGCCGAAGTCAGCGTCGGACGGGCTCACCCGCGCGATTTCCGCATACGCCGCCACCAGGTAGACGGCCGAGGCGATGACCCATGCAATCGCCGATGCTCGGGCGAGGGCGAGCGCCCGTGAGGTGGCGTCGGCCCTCACCACTGTCATCACCGCAAGCAGTCCGCCAACCGTGCCCGCGACGGCGATGTCGCGCACGATGGCAGCAATGGCGACGAGGTTGGACATGGGCCCAGCCTACGACTGCCTGCCGACGCGGTTACCCCTGGTCAGCGGGCTCGCGGGTGCCGTGCGCGGCGCAGCAGGTGAAGCGTCGGCCGGGCGGCGAAACCCCGCACAGACCTCGGGTGAAAAATCTCACTGGAATACACAGTGTCTCTTATGCGTATACTTCTTTAGTCGCGCCGCGAGTCACCTTCCCCGCGACCGCTTCAACAATCCCTAGCCGCACTGGTGCGACTGACCACCGTGCTGTCCCAGGCCCGGGAAAGGACCTTCGTGACCACCGAGTCAACCCCATTGCTCAACCGCCGCCAGATCAACCTCATCGTTGGCGGTCTCATGGTCGGCATGTTCCTTGCCGCCCTCGACCAGATGATCGTCTCCACCGCTATCCGCACCATTGGCGACGATCTCAATGGCCTGTCTGTTCAGGCCTGGGTCACCACTGCCTACCTTGTCGCGTCGACGATCTCGACGCCGCTGTACGGCAAGCTCTCCGACATCTTTGGCCGCAAGCCGCTGTACATGTTCTCTATCGGCACCTTCGTGCTCGGTTCGCTGATGTGCGGCTTCGCGACGTCGATGTACCAGCTCGCGGCCTTCCGGGGCATTCAGGGCCTCGGCGCTGGTGGCCTCATGGCGCTCGCCCTCATCATCTTGGGCGACATGCTGTCGCCGCGTGAGCGGACCAAGTACCAGGCGTTCTTCTTCATCGTCTTCGGTGTTGCCTCGGTGCTCGGTCCCGTGCTCGGCGGCTTCTTCGCCGACGCGAGCGACCTGTTCGGCATCGCCGGCTGGCGTTGGATCTTCCTTCTCAACGTGCCGCTCGGCGCGATCGCGATGCTCATCATCATCAAGGTCCTCCACCTGCCGCACCTGCACAAGACCACCAAGATCGACTGGTGGGGTGTGGGCACGCTCGTTGTCGCCATCGCGCCGCTGCTCCTCGTTGTCGAGCAGGGTCGCAGCTGGGGGTGGACCTCCGCTCTCACCATCTCGCTCAGCGGTCTTGCGCTCATCGGCATCGCCGCGTTTGTGAAGTCCGAGTTCGCTGCCGGTGACGACGCCCTGCTTCCGCCGCGCATCTTCAAGGAGCGCACGGTGGCGGTCTCCACGGGCCTCAACTTCATCATGGGCTTCGCGATGTTCGGCGGCATGGCTGGCCTGCCCCTCTACACGCAACTCGCCAAGGGCATGTCGCCCACCGCGTCAGGCCTTGCCATGCTGCCCACCACCTTCGGCATCATGGCGATGGCGGGCACGTCCGCTCGGATCATCAACAAGACCGGGCGCTACCGCATCTTCCCCATCATCGGCATCGGCCTCTTGGTGGTGGCGGCGCTGCTCTTGTCGACGCTCCACGCTGAAAGCCCGCTGTGGCACCTGTTCATCGGCGCGACGATCTTCGGCCTCGGCCTCGGTGGTGTCATGCAGCCGAACATGCTCGCGGTGCAGAATGCCGTGGAGCCGCGCGACATGGGAAGCGGTTCCGCCGCCGTCATGTTCTTCCGCCAGATCGGAGGCTCGCTCGGGACTGCGATCTTCTTGTCGATCCTCTTCAGCAACGTCACCGCGGATATCTCCAACGAGCTTGCTCAGGCCGCCGAGACGCCCCAGTTCCAGCAGGTCATCGAGGATCCGGCCACGTTGGAGGACCCGACCAGCGCCGCTGTTGTCGACGTCATCCTCACCGGTTCCCTTGACGCCGCTGGCGACGCGGGTGTGTCGATCGATGACACGTCGTTCCTTGAGTCCCTCAACCCGGTGCTCGCCGAACCCTTCCGTGAGGGCTTCGCGGTGGCGATCACTCGGGTGCTGTTTGTGTCCGGCATCATCGCCCTTGCGGGCATGATCTTCGCCTTCTTGGTGCCGCACGTGCCGCTGCGTGAGAAGTCGGGCCTCGAGACGATGCGCGACGAGCAGGACGCGGCCGACGCTGAGGCCAAGTCCGACGCTGAGGCTAAGGCAGACGCTGAGGCTAAGGCAGACGCCGACGCCGAGGCTGCGGCCCAGCTTGCACCGCCGCCGATGCACTGAAGTCCCTAGGCTGGTGGCATGACCTCTTCAGGACTTGCCGCAGCACAGGAAAAGATGCGCGCCGCTGGCGTCAGCCAAGCCGCAATCGACGTCTTCAGCCACTACTACGGTGAGCTCGAGGCAGGTGCGACGGGACTCATTCCGGAGGCTTCGATTGAGCCCCTTGTGAGCCCGCCGCACCTCGCCGACGTCGACGTCAGCGACGCCGACGCTGCCGCCGCCCTGGCGCAGACGGCCATCATCAAGCTCAACGGCGGTCTCGGCACCTCGATGGGCATGGACCGAGCGAAGTCGCTGCTGACGGTGCGCGAAGGCCAGACCTTCCTTGACCTCATCGCCGAACAGGTCCGCGCCGCACGGGCCGCCACGGGCGCTCGCCTGCCGCTTGTGCTGATGAACTCGTTCCGCACGTCCGCGGATTCGATGGCGGCGCTCGCTGAGCACACCGACCTCACGGTCGATGGTGTGCCTCTCGAGTTTGTCCAGAACATGGAGCCCAAGCTCCTTGTCGACGGCCTCTCACCCGTTGAGTGGCCGGCGGACCCGGACCTCGAGTGGTGCCCACCCGGCCACGGCGACATCTACACCGCTGTGCTCGACTCGGGGGTTCTCGACGCCTTGATCGACGCGGGCATGCGCTATGCAATGGTGTCGAACTCCGACAACTTGGGCGCAGTGCCCGACGCTCGACTCGCCGGGTGGTTTGCTGCAAGTGGGGCGCCCTTTGCGGCGGAGATCTGTCGCAAGACCGAGGCGGACCGCAAGGGCGGCCACTTGGCAGTGCGCCGTGCTGACGGCCAGCTGATCCTCCGCGAGACCGCTCAAACCGCGCCCGAGGACATGGTCCACTTCCTCGACGCGGACCTGCACTCCTACATGAACACGAACAACCTGTGGTGGGACTTGATTGCGGTGCGCGACGCCCTCCGTGAGCGCGGCGCCGTCCTTGGCCTGCCGATGATCCGCAATGAGAAGACGGTGGACCCGACCGACCCGAACTCGCCTCGCGTCTATCAGATCGAGACGGCGATGGGTGCGGCGGTCGAGGTGTTCGCGGGAGCGCAGGCCATTGAGGTGGGACGTGATCGCTTCGCACCGGTGAAGACCACCAACGACCTGCTCGTGCTCCGCTCCGATGCGTACACGCTCGGTGAGGATGGCGCACCCCACCTCGCGGTCAAGCGCGCGCCGTATGTGGATCTTGATCCCGAGTACTTCCGCACGATCACCGACTTTGAACGCCGCTTTCCCCACGGCGCTCCGTCACTTGCGGAGGCGCGCAGCCTGACGGTGAGGGGCGACTGGACGTTCGGCCAGGGCGTTGTGGTCCGTGGCACCGTGGTGCTGCAAGACGACAACGACGTGCGCAACCACGTGCCGGATCACACCGTGCTCGACGGCGAAACGCTCGTCGGCTGAGCCGTACCGCTCAGGCTTACGCCCACACGAGTCCGTGCGCCGGGTCGTTCATCACCCTCGCGACGTCTGCAAGCACGCGGGCACCCAGCTCGCCGTCAACCAGACGGTGATCGAAGCTGAGGGCCAGCTGGGTGACCCAACGCACCTGAATCTCACCTTCGTGAACCCACGGCATCTGGCGGATCGCGCCGAATGCGAGGATCGCGGCCTCACCAGGATTCAAGATGGGCGTACCGGTATCGATACCGAGTGCACCCACATTGGTGATCGTGATGGTGCCATCAGCGAACGCGCTGGGAGGGGTGGTTCCAGCGCGCGCAGCTGCGGTGAGATTCTGCAGTTCCACCGCGAGCGCGTGCAGCGGCAGACGGTGGGCGTCCTTGATGTTGGGCACGATGAGGCCGCGCGGGGTTGAGGCGGCGATGCCGAGATTGATGTAGTGCTTGTAGACAATCTCGCGGTTCGCTTCATCCCACGAGGCGTTGATCTCGGGGTGACGCCGGGTGGCCAATAGCAGTGCCTTGGCGACGATGAGAAGCGGGGTGACCCGGACGTCGGCGAAGTCCCGGTCATTCTTCAACTTGGCGACAAGTTCCATCGTCTCCGTCACATCGACCGTGTGGAACACGGTGACGTGCGGTGCCGTGAAGGCGGAGGTGGCCACCGCCTCTGCCGTGCGCTTGCGCACGGACTTCACCGGTACGCGCGTCGCGCGGCCGCCGTCCACCGAGTAGCCGGTCTCAAGCCACGGCTGGTCGTCGGTGGCGTAGGTCGCAAGGGTCTGCGCCGTGTTGTTGCGGGCGCGGTGTTCAACATCCTCGCGGGTGACGAGGCCACCAGGCCCTGAGGGAGTCACCGTGGTGAGGTCCACACCAAGCTCCTTGGCGAGCTTGCGCACCGGAGGCTTCGCGAGCACCGGGTAGGCGCCGACCCCACCGATTGGCTCGAGTGCGCCTTCCTTGCGGGGGCGTCGCTGCGTCGCGCCTGCCTTCACGCCATAGCCGACGAGCACCGCTCCGCCGTCTCCCGCGTCGGCCGCTGAAGGGGAGGGCGTTGCAGCGGTGGGCGTCGCGGCGGGAGTCGTCGCCTCGGCCGACGCTGCGGCAGGTGCTGCGGCAGGTGCGGGCGCGGCGGGCTCAGCCACAGCGTCGGGCACCTCCTCGCTCGCGGCGGGCTCACCGTCGGGAGCAGGCGGGCCGTCCGGGTCCGTGTCGAAGACGCAGATGGGCGCGTGGGTCTCGACCGTGTCGCCTTCCTTGACGAGCAGCTCGACAACCACACCGTCGACGGGGCAGGGCAGCTCGACAAGGGACTTCGCCGTCTCGATCTCGACGAGCGGCTGGTTGACCTCCACGCGGTCGCCCACGGCCACACGCCACGTGACGATGTCGGCCTCGGTCAGGCCTTCACCCGCGTCGGGCAACGGGAACGTCATGTACTGGGGCATCGAAACTCCTAGTGGGCCATCACGCGGTCAACAGCATCGAGGATGCGGTCCACCGAGGGGAGGTAGTCGTGCTCGAACTTGGAGCCAGGGTATGGCGTGTGGAATCCGCCAACGCGGAGCACAGGCGCATTGAGGTGGAAGAACGCCTTTTCCGAGATGCGCGCGGCAAGCTCGCCGCCCACACCAAAAGCGGTGGGCGCCTCATGGACGACGACGACGCGGCCGGTCTTGTTCACTGACGCCATGACCGTGTCCATGTCGAAGGGCGAGATCGAGCGCAGGTCGACCACCTCGACCGACACATCCTCGCTCTCAGCGATCTGTGCGGATTGGAGCGCAACCCGCACGGCGGGGCCGTACGCGAGGAGGGTCACGTCAGTGCCGGGCTTTGCGATGCGGGCGCTCGACATCTCGGCGGTTGCGGCGGAGGCACCATTGACGGCATCAAGCTGCGTCGCCACGCGCGCCGTGTCCACCTCGCCCTTGTCCCAGTAGCGCGCCTTGGGCTCGAGATAGAGGACGGGGTCGGGGCTGAAGATCGCCTGCTGAATGAGGTCGAAGGCGTCCTGCGGCGTGGCCGGGGACACGATGCGCAGACCGGCGGTGTGGGCGAAAAGCGCCTCGATCGACTCGGAGTGGTGCTCGACCGCACCGATACCGCCCGCGAAGGGGACGCGGATCACCACCGGCACCGAGATGCGGCCCTGCGTGCGGTAGTGAAGCTTGGCAAGCTGAGTGGTGATCTGGTTGAAGGCCGGGAAGATGAAGCCGTCGAACTGGATCTCGACCACTGGACGGTAGCCGCGCATCGCCATGCCGATCGCCGTGCCGACGATGCCGGACTCAGCGAGCGGGGTGTCGATGACGCGGTGGTCGCCAAAGTCCTTCCACAAGCCGTCGGTGACACGGAAGACCCCGCCGAGCTGGCCGATGTCTTCGCCCATCAGCACCACCTTGGGATCGCGCTCAAGCGCGGCACGCAGGCCAGCGTTGATCGCGCCGCCCAAGGTGAGGGTGCGAACAGTCTCACGTGCATCCGTCGTCATGACGTCACCTCCGTGTCAGCAAAGGAGGACTCGTAGCGGGCGAACCATGCGCGCTCTTCGTCGACGAGCGGGTGCGGTTCGGCGTAGACGTTGTCGAACATCGACAGCACCGGTCCACGCTGCCAACCCTTGACGGCTTCGCGGGTGCGGCGTGCAAGCTCTTTACCCTCTTCGCGCACCTGCTCCTCGAAGTCCGCGGGCAGCTCGCCTGCGGTGCGGAGGAAGGCGTCGAGGCGCGCAATCGGGTCGCGATCCTGCCAGTACTGCTCATCGGCCGCAGCCCGGTAGCGAGTGGGGTCGTCCGAGGTGGTGTGCGCGCCCATCCGGTAGGTGAGCGCCTCAACCACCACGGGGCCGTTGCCCGAACGTGCGTGCTCCAAAGCCCAGCGGGTCACCGCGTGGACGGCCACGACGTCGTTGCCATCGACCCGGACGCCGGGGATGCCGACGCCCTGGGCACGTTGCGCGAGCGGCACCTTCGACTGGCGAGTGGTCGGCTCGGAGATCGCGAACTGGTTGTTCTGGATGAAGAAGACGACCGGGGCGTCGTTCACTGCGGAGAAGATGAGGGCCTCGTTGACGTCTCCCTGGCTCGTGGCGCCGTCGCCGACGTAGCAGACCACCGCACCGTCGCGGTCAGGGTCGCCGCTGCCGACGAGGCCGTCCCAATTGAGCGCCTGCGCATAGCCGACCGCGTGGAGCGAGTGTGCGCCGATGACGAGCGTGTACGTGTGGACGCCGTGAGCCGTCGGGTCCCAGGAGGAGTGCTCCATGCCGCGCCACATGCCCATCGTCTGGGGCAGGTCGACACCCTTGACGAAGAGCACGCCGTGCTCGCGGTAACTGGGGAAGATGTGGTCGGGGTCGCGCGTGGCGCGGGCCGATCCGATCTGCGCGGCCTCTTGGCCGATCGCGGGCACCCACAGCCCCAGCTCACCCTGGCGCTGCAGGCTCGTCGACTCCATGTCGAAGGCCCGGGTCAGCGTCATGTCGCGCCAATACGAGCGCAAGTCGTCCATCGTGAGGTGAGCGACGTATTGGTCATACGTCGCATCCGGAACTCGATTGCCGTGATGATCGAGAAGACGGATGAGTCCTTCTTCGGACAGTGGCCCGATGCCGGCCATGCGACCCCCTAAGTGCGTGTCAGGGATGGGGTGGACGTGTGGCGTGCGCGGTCCCCGCGGACGAACCTACGCAAGCGTAGGCTACGCAAGCGTAGGTTCGCAACAGTTTTTCCAAACGTGTCGCCCAATTGACCCTGACACCAGGCATCGTGCACTCACGACTGCGGCGCGTGAAGCCCTCCGGCAGGCCTAGGTCGCTGGGTCATCCTCTGCCGGTGCCGCAGGCGCCTTCCGTGTGCGCGTCGTCCCCGTCGTCGTCTTACGTGCGGGCTTCGTTGCGACGGCGACACTGCCCGACGTGAGCGGAGCGTCGTGCTCGGTCAGTGCAGCGTCGTTCTCTGTCAGTGCAGCGTCGGCCGTCGTTGCCGGAGTATCAGCCGCCTTGCGCTCGGACTTAGTCGCGCCGCTCGTGGCCGCCGTCGCCGCCGCAACCTGTGAGGCCCGGGCCTCACGCGCCGCCTGTGCCGCCTGGATTCGGGCGTGCTCAGCGTCGGCCCGCGCCCGCTCAGCCTGGGCGCGTTCCATCCGGGCGCGCGCCTCTTCCTCGAGGTGACGTGCCCGCTCAGCCTCGCGCTGAGCGCGCGCAGCGTGGCTGGGAAGGATGAGGTCATTCTCAGTCACGAGCCTGAGCGCCTCGTCACGCTCCTTGAGCGCGGGCCACTTCGCCAGCGCAAAAATCAGGAGAAGCAAGAGGCCCACCGGCGGCAAGAGCACCCCGAGCACGGCCCACCACGCGGAGTAGCCCGCCTTGCGGACCACCACCACCGCGAGGACAAGAACGAGCAGCCACACACCGGCCACACTCCACACCGCGATCATGCCTGCGGACTCGAGGAAGTCGGCCACGCTTTCGCCTGCCGCCTCGGGCTCAATCCCGATCACATCCGTACTCGACACCATGGCGGGCTCCTTTCGTAGAACGGTCACCCTGGCTTCTAGGGCAACGTCGACCCCCGAGCCGATGATTCCGTTCTACACGCGCCAGGCGAGGTTCGCGAGGGCAACGAGGACAGCGTCGTTGTCCTCGGCGGAGCCGATCGTGATGCGAACACCGTCTCCGGAGAAGGGGCGAACAAGCACTTGCGGGTCCAGCGCGGCGAGATTCTGAGCGAGCTCGAGCGCCCTGTCACCAGCGGGAATCCACACGAAGTTCCCCTGCGCCTCAGGAACTGACCAGCCCTGTTCCGCGAGCGCCGAGATCACCCGACGGCGCTCGGCGATGGTCGCCTCGACGCGCTCGCGCAACTCGTCCTCAGCGTCAAGTGACGCAATGGCCGCGACCTGCGCCACCGTCGACACGGAAAAAGGCGTCACCGCCTTGCGCACGGCGGTCACGATCGATTCAGGGCCCACCGCGTAGCCGACGCGAAGCCCAGCCAACCCGTAGGCCTTGGAGAAGGTGCGCAGCACAAGGAGATTGTCGTAGCGGCCCAGCAGCGCCTCACCCTGAACGGCAGAGGGGTCGGTCACGTACTCGACGTACGCCTCATCGAGAACAACCAGGACCCGTTCCGGGACGGACGCCATGAACTCCTCGAACTCGGCGGCGCCGACCGCGGGGCCCGTCGGGTTGTTCGGAGAGCAGACCATCACCACCTTGGTGCGCTCGGTGATCGCCGCCGCGAGCGCGGCAAGGTCATGTCGAGCGTCGGCGTCCACAGGCACTGTCACCGGTGTCGCCCCAGCGAGCGACGTGAGGATGGGATATGCCTCAAAGCTGCGCCACGCGAAGAGCACCTCATCGCCCGGGCCCGCGAACGCCTGAAGCAGGTGAGCGAGCACTCCCACCGAACCGCCGCCCGTCACCACGTTCTCGGGCTGGACCCCGTGGCGAGCGGCAAGACGCTCCGTCAGCTCGACCGCGAACATGTCGGGGTAGCGGTTGATCGTCTCGCCCGCGCGGTGCACGGCCTCAACGACTGACGGCAATGGACTCGTGGGATTCTCGTTCGACGACACCTTGACCGGCGGGCGTGTACCCGCCACTCCACGCGCTCCGGGAACGTACGGAGGCAGGGCCTCGATCTGCGGGACGGGCTGCGGTTGTGCCATAGGCCAAGCATGCCAGCGCATGATTGAATCGCCGTATGAGATTCGTGGTGAAGTCCGCTATTGCCGCCGTGGCGATCTGGTTTGTGACCAACTTGCCCTTTGACCTGGCCGTGAACGGCGGCGAAAACGGCGAATGGTGGGGCCGCCCGCTCGTGTTCTTGCTCATCGGCGCCGTTCTCGTCGCGCTCAACATGAGCCTCAAGCCCCTCATCAAGCTCCTCACCTTGCCGGTGCGGATCCTCACACTTGGCCTCTTCGGCCTCATCATCACGTGGTTCATCCTGTGGCTCACCTCATGGATCACGTCGCGCGAGTTCTTCAGCGTCGCCACGCTTGAGGTGGGCGGCTTCTGGAAGACGCTCTTCGCAGCGATTGTCGTCACAATCGTGATCGCCGTGCTCGAGGGGATCATCCCCGCGGCAAAGGAACGAGACAACCGCCCCCGGCGCTAACCCACACCCGCTCCCCCGCACCCCACGGCCCCGCACCGAGCGGCCCCCACGCTCCCGCCCCGCGTTTGCGGGGAGTTGTTGGAGGTAAACGGACCTCCGCGGGCCGTGTGCGGTGAGTTGCTGG
>CAZRHL010000049.1:1992-13029 GCA_964600005.1 uncultured Demequinaceae bacterium | reverse complement strand
CACCGACTCAAACCTCCCAAAACGGCGCATATCACTCCGCCGACAGCGAACCGTCTATTCCCCTGAGCCGCCCATAACGCACGAAGGGGGCGTGTCGTTCCCGCGCATTTTCGAAACTCTCGTGCTTACGGTCGACACGTGGCAAACCCGCCACCGAAAGGAGACCGTCATGACCACAGCAACTCAGACCATCGATGTCAATGTCCCGCTGTCCGTGGCGTACAACCAGTGGACGCAAATGGAGTCATACCCGCGCTTCATGAGCGGTGTTGAGTCCGTCCAACAGCTGGACGACGCACGTACCCATTGGAAACTCAACGTGGGCGGCGTGACCCGTGAATACACGGCACGCATTACCGACCAGGTTCCCGACTCACACATCGCGTGGGAGTCCGAAGGCGAAGTTACTCAGAACGGGCGTGTCTCGTTCCAAGCGACCGGCGACGACCGTTGCCGCGTTGAACTCTCGCTCGAATGGGACCCGGAAGGTTTCGTGGAGAACGCCGGAGCCACGATGCGTCTTGATGACGCACTCGTCGATGATTCCTTGTCGAAGTTCAAGGAACTCATCGAGTCTCAGGGATTTGAAGAGGGCGCATGGCGCGGCGAGATCCATGACGGCTCCGCCCCGCGGACGTCCGGCGCTGAGGACCTGTAGTCCTTCGCCTCGTTCGCACATCGGCGGGCGTCTCGCTCTTCGGGGCGGGACGCCCGTCGTGCGGGTCGCACGTGGGCCCTTGGTCCCCACGAAATGTGTTCTCCTGGGGCAACCTGGAGGGGACGGCAACGGGGCCGTCCGGTGACGTTAAGAGCGTGACATGGCTAAGTACGTTTACGACTTCAGCGAAGGGAACAAGGACCTCAAGGACTTGCTCGGTGGCAAAGGCGCCAACCTGGCAGAGATGACAAACCTTGGGCTTCCGGTTCCTCCGGGTTTCACCATCACGACGGAAGCCTGTCGGTGGTACATGCAGACCGGACATGTGCCGCCTGAACTGCGCGTCCAGGTGACGATGGCGGTGCGAACCCTTGAAGACACCTTGGGGCGGGGCTTCGGCGATGTGCAAGATCCCCTTCTCGTCTCGGTGCGGTCGGGGGCGAAGTTCTCGATGCCCGAAATGATGGAGACGGTCCTCTACGTCGGCCTCTATGACGCATCGGTGCACGGCCTTGCGGAGTTCGCGGGCGATGAGCGCTTTGCATGGGACTCCTACCGTCGCCTCATCCAGATGTTCGGCAAGACGGTGCTCGACATCGACTCCGACCTCTTTGCCGATGCCCTCGACGCGAAGAAGAAGGCCGCAGGCGTCAAGGGCGACACCGAGCTGAGCGCGCAGGCACTCCACGAGCTCGTCGACGAGTTCAAGGCGATCGTGCGCGATCAGTCCGGCCGTGAGTTCCCGCAGCATCCGCGCGAGCAGCTCGACCTCGCCATCGAGGCGGTCTTCAACTCATGGAACACCGAACGGGCCCGGCTTTATCGGCGCCGGGAACGCATTTCCGACGACCTCGGCACCGCGGTCAACGTCGTCGCGATGGTCTTCGGCAACCTTGGAGAGGGTTCCGGTACCGGCGTGTGCTTCACCCGCGACCCCGCAACGGGAGTTCAGGGCGACTACGGCGACTACCTGGCGAATGCGCAGGGTGAGGATGTCGTGGCCGGCATTCGCAACACCTTGCCCCTTGCCGAGTTCGAGCGGATCGACCCCGAAGCGTATGCAGAGCTCAAGCAGGCGATGCGCCGTCTGGAGAACCACTATCGCGACCTCTGCGACATCGAGTTCACCGTGGAACGCGGCAAGCTGTGGATGCTTCAAACCCGTGTTGGCAAGCGCACCGCGGCTGCGGCCTTCCGTATCGCCTATCAGCTTGTCGACGAACACCTCATCACGCTCGATGAAGCACTTGAACGCGTCACTGGCGAGCAGCTGAGCAAGTTGATGTTCCCGCAGTTCGACCCCAACGCGGAGCGGAAGACGCTGGCAAAGGGCATGGCCGCATCTCCCGGCGCCGCTGTCGGCGAGGCCGTCTTCTCCTCGGCCCGCGCCCAGGAACGCGCCGCCGAAGGCGCAAGCGTCATCTTGGTTCGTCGTGAGACGAACCCCGATGACCTGGGCGGCATGATGGCGGCGGTCGGCGTCCTCACGTCTCGAGGCGGCAAGACGTCGCACGCGGCGGTGGTGGCACGCGGAATGGGCACCACATGCGTGGTGGGCGCCGACGCTCTTCAAGTCGACGCTCAGGCGTGCCAGTTCAGCGTGGGCAAGAAGGTGGTGAAGGAAGGCGATGTCATCGCGATCGACGGATCGACTGGCGAGATCTTCCTTGGCGACGTTCCGGTCGTCTCATCACCTGTGGTCCGTTACCTCGAGGACGGCCTTGAAGCGGCACTTGCCGAGATCCCTATCGACGATGTCGACACCCAGGAGCTTGTCAACGCGGTGCATGCAATCCTCACGCACGCGGACACGACTCGCCGGCTCGAGGTCTACGCGAATGCGGACACCCCAGAGGATGCTCGCCGTGCGCGGCGCTGGGGCGGGCAGGGCATCGGCCTATGCCGCACCGAGCACATGTTCCTTGGCGATCGTCGTGTTCTCATCGAGCACCTCATTCTTGCCCAGACCGATGAGGAGCGTCAGGCGGCGCTCGACGCACTGTTGCCGCTCCAACGCGACGACTTCACCCACATCCTTGAGGAGATGGACGGGCTTCCCGTCACAATCCGCCTCATCGACCCGCCGCTTCATGAGTTCTTGCCTGACCTCACTGACCTGTCGGTCAAGGTCGCCCTGGCGCACGCTCGCGGCGACTCAGGGGACGAGGTCGACAGGGACGTGACGCTCCTTGCAGCGGTGCGACGCATGCATGAGGCCAACCCGATGCTCGGCTTGCGCGGTGTGCGTCTCGGAATCGTCATTCCGGGCCTGTTTGCGCTTCAGATCCGAGCGATCGCCGAAGCACATGCCGCACGACTCAAGGCGGGAGGCTCGCCGCACGCCGAGATCATGATCCCGCTTGCCGCCTCGGTCATGGAGCTTCACCTCATCCGCGATGAGGCCGAGCATATCCTTGCGGATGTCGCCGCCGAACAGGGCGTGGACCTCCACATCCCAATCGGCGCAATGATCGAGCTCCCGCGGGCCGCCCTCACCGCGGATCGGATGGCCGATGTCGCAGAGTTCTTCTCCTTCGGCACGAATGACCTCACCCAGACGACGTGGGGCTTCTCTCGTGACGACGTTGAAGGGGCCTTCTTCAACCCGTACACCGAGAAGGGCGTGTTCAGCGTCTCGCCGTTTGAGTCGATTGACGTTCAAGGCGTCGGCGAACTCGTCAGCATCGCGGTGGAGCGCGGCCGCTCCACTCGGCCAGACCTGCGTCTGGGTGTATGCGGTGAGCACGGTGGGGACCCGGACTCGATTCACTTCTTCAATGGCGTGGGGCTCGACTACATCTCGTGCTCACCATTCCGTATCCCGGTGGCCAGGCTTGAAGCTGGCCGCGCATCCGTAGCTGGCAACCAATCAGACACGCGCTAGCAACAGCCCATACGGATGCACAGCCGCCCCCGCCGCACAACGGTGGGGGCGGCTTTTGTCGTCACTGACACGCGGCGCTACTTGCGACCGCGCTTGTCGCGCACCCGGACGTTGATGTGAATCGGCGTTCCCGTGAACTCGAAAGTCTCCCGCAGGCGGCGCTCGATGAAGCGTCGGTACTGCGGGTCGAGGAAGCCGGTGGTGAACAAGACGAAGGTGGGTGGACAGGTTCCAGCCTGAGTTGCGAAGAGAATCTTCGGCTGACGCCCGCCACGCACCGGGTGTGGGTGCTCAGCCACGAGTTCGCCAAGGAAGGTGTTGAGCTTGCCAGTCGAGATGCGGCGATCCCAGTTGGTGAGCGCGACGTCCATCGCACGCTTCAGCCGGTTGGTGTGCCAACCGGTGAGCGCTGAAAGGTTGACACGCGGTGCCCATGTGAGGTGCGTGAGTTCCTTGTCCCACGATCGCTCGAACAGGAAGCGCTCTTCTTCACCGACAAGGTCCCACTTATTGACGACGATGACGAGGGCACGTCCGGCAGAAATGACATCCGAGAGAATGCGCAAATCCTGCTCGGTGAGCGGCACCGACGCATCGACGAGGACAAGGGCGAGCTCGGCACGTTCGATTGCGGCTGCCGATCGCAAAGAGGCGTAGTAGTCGGCGCCTCGGGTGAGGTGCACGCGCCTGCGGATGCCCGCGGTGTCGATGAAGGTGAACTGCTCGTCCTCGATCGCGATGAGCTCGTCAACTGGATCGCGGGTGGTGCCAGCGAGCTCGTTGACGACGACACGCTCACTGCCTGCGAGACGGTTGAGGAGCGATGACTTGCCGACGTTCGGGCGTCCCACGAGCGCGATCCGGCGCGGCGCCCCCTCGTCATCCACCAACGGCATCTCCGTGGGAAGCATGGCGAGAGCGGCATCGAGCATGTCGCCCGTGCCGCGTCCGTGAAGGGCAGACACCGGGAACGGCTCGCCCAGGCCCAGGCTCCACAGCGCCGCGGCCTCAAGCTCGGCCTGCGGACCGTCGACCTTGTTTGCAACAAGGAGGACAGGCTTCTTCGTCTTGCGCAGCAGCTTCACCACTTGCTCGTCGGTCGCTGTCGCGCCCACGGTCGCGTCGACGACGAACATGAGCGCATCGGCAATGTCCATCGCCGCTTCGGCCGCTTGTGCAACCGACAGATCGATGCCGCTGACGTTGTGCTCCCAGCCGCCCGTGTCCATCAGGAGGAAATCGCGTCCCGCCCACTCAGCGCGATACGTGACGCGGTCGCGCGTCACACCCGGGGTGTCTTCGACAACGGCCACGCGTCGTCCAACAATACGGTTGACAAGCGTCGACTTGCCGACGTTGGGACGGCCGACGATCGCAAGGACTGGAAGCGCTTCACGCTGTTCAATCGTGGGGCCTTCAAGCGCGAGCAGGTCCTCTTCGCTCAGTTCATACGACTCGAGGCCTGCGCGCAGTGCCGCCTCACGAATCTCGTCGAGGCTCTCGGGAGCGTCAGACGGTGCCGGGACGCCGAACTCCTCTGTCTCGTCACTCATGTGCGTCCTCACTCTCGGATGGCGATGCGTCGCCGTCAGGCATCGTCAAGTCGGTGTGCGCCACGGTGTGGCGCACCTGCTCTTGGAGCATCCGATCGACCTCGCTCGCAGCCCATTCTTGACGCTTGCGCCCGGTCAACTCAGTGGGAACGTCAAGATGACGCGCCTCCCCAAAGGCCACCACCATACGCCGTCTGGGCCGCGGCCAGTGACTCACTGACTCCCCGGTTCGCCTCGTTCCCACGATCGCTGTGGGCACGATCGCGGCGCCAGAGCGCACCGCAAGCCATGCGGCGCCACCGTAGGTCTCTTGAGCGTGGCCCGCACCCCGATGGCCTTCCGGGAACACTCCCACGACACCGCCTCGTTGCAGCACGGCCATCGCTCTGCTCAACGCTTCGCGCCCCGATCCGTCGACAGAGATCTGCCCGGCAGGACGAAGAACGAGACCCAAAGGCCCCTTCATCATCGCTGCCTTGATGAGGAAATGAGAAGGTCGGGGAATCACCCCGTGCACGATGGGGCCGTCGGGCAAGCCGATGTGGTTGGCGATGACAAGAACCGGTCCGGACTTCGGAATGTGGCGCCGACCCCGTACGTCGGTATTCCAGTACACCCGAGCAAGGAAACGTCCAATCCACCGGGACCACGTGGGCCCCCAGCGGGATGGAGCGTTCGTCACGCCGACACCTCGTCAGCCAGGCGCAAGACCGCGTCCACCACCTCATCGACCGTCATGGACGTCGTATCGATCGTGACAACGCCGTCCGCCGCGACATGAAACTCAACGACGGTGGAGTCTTGAGCATCGCGGCCGATGACGGCCTCGCGCACAGTCGCAGGGTCGGCCCCCTCCCCTGCTCTCCGCGCGATTCGCACCTCTTCATCGGCCGTCAGCAGGATGCGCACTTCGGCATCGGGTGCCACAACGGAGGTCACATCCCGACCCTCGGCGACAACGCCGCGCTGCTCGCGTGACACATCGATGAGATTGCGTTGGACCGCCCGCAAGACGGCACGCGCATCGAGATTTGTCGCCACCTTCGACACGACGAGCGAAATCGTGTCCGTGTGAAGCTGAGAGGTGACGTCTTCACCGTCAAGCAGCACCCGCGGATCGGTGGGGCTCAGGCGCATCTCGACGTTCATGGTCGCGAGCATGGCCGTCACATCATCTTTCGAACTGAGGTCGACACCTTCGCGCAAGCAGTACAGCGCCCCCACACGGTACGTGGCACCAGTGTCGAGGTAGTCGAGTCCGCGTTTGCGGGCGACCTCCCGGGACACCGTCGACTTGCCCGTGCCAGCCGGGCCGTCAATAGCGATCACGAGGCTCATGAGCCGGCCACCACCCATCCACCTTCTTCGAGCGCCTCGACAAGTTCGGGCACCCGCTGCGGGAGCACCCACAGCGTCGTCAGACCGACGGGCTGACGCGGCGAGTGCTCAATCGACAAGTCTTCAACGTTCACACCGACGCCCGCCGTGTCCGACAGCAATCGCAACAGGTGTCCGGGCTCGTCGGGAACGATGACCGTGACCGCTTCCCACTCACGCTTCGCGCCGCCATGCTTGCCTGGAATGCGTGCGACTTCGCGACGCCCTCTCTCAATCAGCTCGGCCATGGCAGCGCCGATGTCGTCCGCCTCCCGCACCTCATTGAGAGCGTCCACGATGTTGCCAAGCGTCTGCTCGATTGCCTCACGATTGAGGCGGGCGATATCGGTCCACATCTCGGGCGCTGAGCCCGCAATGCGCGTCACGTCTCGAAGGCCCGGCCCCGCCAGCGCCACATCGGCCTCGCCGAGAGGTCCGAGCGCCGCTGCGACTGCCGACGCTGCCGCCTGGGGGGCGTGTGAAACCCGGGCCACCGCGAGGTCGTGGTCGTGTGCGGGCATCTCGACGGCGTCGGCCTGCAGAGCGTCGGCGACACGGCGCACGAGAGCGACCGACTCGGGCGTCGCATCGCCTGCGCTGATCACCCACGGCCGGGCGCGGAAGAGATCGCCCTGGGCGGCAAGTGCGCCCGACACCTCTCGCCCTGCCATGGGGTGAGAGCCGACGTAACGGGGACTCGACCCCGATGCACGAGCCGCCTTCAGGACGGGCGCCTTCACACTCGCCACATCGGTGACAACAGCATTCGGGAAGCGCTCAAGCGCCTCCGGCACGAGTCGGAGCGTCACTGACGGTGGCGCAGCCACGATGACCAGTTGCGGCTCCGCAAAAGGCGTCGCGCCACCCGCACCGATGCTGCGGGCAAGGAGTTCAGCCTCTGGATTCGCGTCCTCGATGGTGACGGTCCAACCTTCAGCGCTGAGACCAATGCCGATCGAGGCTCCGATAAGGCCAGCGCCGATGATGTGCGTAGACGGTGTCGTGGCCATTACTGCGCGAGGTCCCGGCGCAACGAAACCGCATCATGCAAGTAGACATGCACGATCTGGTCGCGAGACGCCTCCGTCTCGATATGCATCATCACGCGCACCACTTGCTGGAGCGCGCCGGGAACGGCCATCTCTTGCCCGCACATGAGCGGGACCGCCCCGAAGCCAAGTTGACGTGCCGCAGCGGCGGGGAAATCACTCGTGATGTCTGGGGTGCACGTGAAGAACGCGGAGATCACGTCGTCAGGCGTCAGCGAGTTCTCTCGCAATATCGCTTCGACAAGCTCTTGAGTGCGCTGATGAAGGTGGTCTCGCTCGTCGATTTCGAGCGTTGTCGCCCCCCGGATTGCGCGCACAGCCATGCGCACATGCTACCGGGGTTGAGGCCTCGAGCCTGGACGCTTACAGGCCTGCCGCCTGCTGAAGCTGACCAATCTCGTAACTCGTCAGCTGGCGCGACTGCCCTGGCTGCAGCGTGCCAAGGGTGATCGGTCCAAACCGAGTCCGGACGAGTTCAAGCACCGGGTGACCCACAGCGTCAAACATGCGCCGCACGATTCGATTGCGTCCTTCGTGCATCTCGACTTCGACGAGCGAATGCGCATCGGTCGCATCGATGATGCGGCACTCGACGGCGCGCACCGGTCCGTCATCGAGCTCAACGCCCTGGCGCAGCGTGGTGGTGATCGATTTGGCAACGCGCCCAGACACCTTCGCAACGTAGAGCTTTGACACTCCGTGCGTGGGGTGTGCGAGGCGGTTCGCCAGCTCACCGTCGTTCGTCAGCAGCAACACCCCCGTGGTGTCCGCGTCCAAGCGGCCCACGTGGAACAAGCGCTCTTCGTATTCACGCACGTATTCGTCAAGTGCGGGGCGGCCCTCTGGATCGCTCATCGTGCTCACCACACCCTTGGGCTTGTTGAGGACGACTGTGACGAGGTTCGAGTCGACCGAAATCCGTTTGCCGTCGACGTCGATCACGGCGTCTGCGGGGTCGACACGCACGCCGAGCTGGTCGACAACCTGCCCGTTGACTTTCACCTTGCCTGCCTCGATGAGGTCCTCGCACTTGCGCCGAGAACCGACGCCTGCCTGGGCAAGCACTTTTTGCAGGCGCACACCCTCTGGGCGGTGAATCTCCAAGTCAGCCATCAGTCCACCATGTCGATATCAGCAAGATCAGGCAAATACGGAGCGAGCGGAGGGAGATCGTCAAGGGACGACAGCCCAAGCCGCTCAAGGAACTCCGTCGTGGTGCCGTACTGGACCGCTCCGCCCAATTCGCCCACCTCCGTGACAAGCCCCCGCGCACTCAATGTCTTCATCACCGAATCGACGTTGACTCCGCGGATCTGGGACACCTGCCCGCGCGTGACGGGTTGGCGGTATGCGACCACGGCAAGCGTCTCAAGCGCCGCTTGCGACAATCGCGAGGCCTGACCGTCGACGATGAAAGCGCCCACAGCGTCGGCGTAGAGCGGTGACGAGTACATGCGCCAGCCGCCGCCCACTTCGCGAAGCTCGAAACCTCGCGGTGCATCGGGATTCGCGTATTCGGATCGCAGAGCGTGCAATGCGTCAACGACGTCCTGCTCGGGAACACCCAAAGCCGAAGCAAGGTCGACGGGCAACACCGGCTCATCGACCACCATGAGGATGGCCTCGATACCCCCACGCAACTGCTGGCTCACTCGGTTGCTCCTTCCGCTGAACCTGCGCCATCGCCTTCGCCTGCCGACGCCTCGTCGAACTCTGCACTCACCTCGACGTGCTGGTCGCTGCCAGTCCACCGAATCGTCAGCTCGCCGAGCGAGCGTACCTGTTCAAAGGCGATGGCCGATTCGCGGAACAGCTCGAGGAGCGCCAAGAAGCGGGCGACCACCACGGCAACGTGGTCTGCGTCGGAGACGAGTGACCGGAAGGTGAGCGCACCTGTTCTTTGCAGACGCGACTGGATGAGCACCGCTTGGTCACGGACACTCACGTGCGGATTGTGCAGGTGCGTGAGCGGGACGCCCTGCTGCTCGGGCTTCGGCTGCATCGCATGAGCCGCAAGGCGTGCGAGGTCGTCGGCGGTCGTGTTCCACACGAGTTCTGGCAACAACATGGCGAAATGCGGCTCGAGGGCGACATCCCGCGGGATCGCCCTGGGCCCCGCAAGCATCTCATCGAAAGACGACGCCACATCTTTGAACGCCTTGTATTGCAGCAGCCGCGCAAAGAGAAGGTCTCGCGCCTCGAGGAGCGCAAGGTCCTCTGCATCATCGACCTCGCCTTGCGGCAGCAGGCGTGCCGCTTTGAGGTCGAGGAGAGTCGCCGCGACCACCACAAACTCGGATGCCTCGGACAGATCCCATTCGGCCTCATGGGCACGGACTGTGGCGAGGAACTCATCCGTCACCATGGCCAGCGCGACGTCCGTGATCTCCATCTCGTGCTTGGAGATGAGGCTGAGCAGCAGGTCGAAAGGACCTGCGAAATTTGGGAGCCGGACCTCGAAAGACCCGCGTGCTGCCTCGGATGGGGCGGTCACGTTATGCGGCGACCCCGCGCGCCACGAGTTCACGGGCCAACTGGCGGTACTGCTCGGAGCCAGCGTGTGAAGGCGCGAACGTGAGAATCGGCTCAGCGGCAACCGAGGCGTCGGGGAACTTCACCGTGCGGCCGATCATCGTCTCCGTGACGCGGTCGCCGAAGGCTTCACGGACGCGGGTGACCACCTCTTGGGCGTGGAGGGTGCGTGCGTCGTACATCGTCGGCACGATCGCGTCCATCGTGAGGCGCGGATTGAGCCGGTCTTGGACCTTGGCGATCGTGTCAACAAGGAGCGCAACACCACGCATCGCGAAGTATTCGCACGCAAGCGGGATCACCACACCGTGAGCCGCGACGAGCGCATTCACGGTGAGCAGGCCGAGCGACGGTTGGCAGTCGATGAGGATGAGGTCGTAGTCGTCCTCGACACTCCGCAGTGCACGGGCAAGCGCGCTTTCTCGCGCCACCTCACCGACAAGCTGCACTTCGGCTGCGCTCAAGTCGATGTTCGCGGGCAGGAGGTCGAGGTTCTCGTGATCGGTCGAGACGATGACGTCCTTCGTCGGTGTCGACGAGCCCAGGAGCAGGTCGTACACCGTGGTCTCGAACTCTTGGGAGTTGATGCCAAGGCCGGCGGATGCGGCGCCCTGGGGATCGAAGTCGACAAGCAAGACCTTGCGCCCGAACTCCGCCATCGCGGCAGCGAGATTGACGGAGGTCGTCGTCTTTCCGACGCCGCCCTTCTGATTGCAGAGGGCAACGATGCGTGCGGGGCCCGTTCCGTCCAGGCGCGGGGGCTCAGGGAACTCGGTCACGGCACCACACTACTCGGGACGCGGCCCGCTATCCCAACGCGCGCGGGTGTGCCGCGGCATAGACCTCGCGAAGGGCGTCGCGGGTGACCAACGTGTACACCTGGGTGGTCGTGACGGAGGCGTGTCCGAGGAGCTCCTGGACCACGCGGATGTCGGCTCCTCCCCGCAGCAGATGCGTGGCGAATGAGTGCCGCAGCGTGTGAGG
>CAZRHL010000049.1:0-1892 GCA_964600005.1 uncultured Demequinaceae bacterium | reverse complement strand
CCTCGCTCGACGGTGACGTGAGCGATATATGTGGCGAGCTCCCGCTCGAGGCCTAGGCCTGCCACACCTGCAGCGCGTTCGGCCAGAAGGGATCAGCGAGCACCGCAGCAAACACGACCGACAGGTACAGGATCGAGTCCCGGAACAGCCGCATCGAGTGCAGCTTCTTGCCGTCGATGGTGCGCCGGTAGAGGGAATAGCAACCGCCCACGAACCACACGCCGGCGCCAAGCGCGACAACCGCATAGATCCACGTCATCGACGCAAGAGGAATCAGCGCGAGCGAAGCGACGACCATCGCGACCGCGTACGCAATCATCTCCTTCGCAACGCGCAAAGGAGAGGCGATGACGGGAAGCATAGGCACCTCGGCGTGTGCGTAGTCCTTGCGGAACTTCATCGCCAGAGGCCAGTAATGCGGCGGCGTCCAGAAGAAGATGATGGCGAACAAGGCGACGGGCGCCCAGTCGAGTCGGTTCGTCACCGCGGCCCAGCCGATCAGCACCGGCATGCACCCGGCGGCGCCTCCCCACACGATGTTCTGGGAGGTGCGGCGCTTCAGCAGCATCGTGTAGCCGACGGCGTACAGGACGATCGCGATGACGGACAGCAGCGTCGCGAGCCATGAGCCGACGGCCCAGTAGAACCACGCGGTCGAGACGAAGGTGAGGACCCACGCGAAGATGAGGCCATTGCGCGGGGAGATCGCGCCCGTCACGAGCGGCCTGCCCTGCGTCCGCTTCATCACCGCATCAATGTCGCGATCAAGGTACGAGTTGAACGCGTGCGCGGCGCCAGCGGACAGGGTGCCGCCGATCAACGTGGCGACCATGAGCCACAGCCCAGGCCAGCCGCGCGCGGCGAGCACCATCGTCGGCAAGGTGGTGATGAGCAGCAGCTCGATGATGCGCGGCTTCATCAAAGCCACGTACGCCTTCAACACTCGCGTGAAGAGGATGACCCGACCGACCGACGGAGCAGGCACGTCAGTCTCGGCGGAAGGCACGGCGGGCATACGGTCGATTGTACGTTGGACGCCGCTCACCAGGGGCCACGGTCCTAGGCGCCTGCGCGGGGCCCCACGCGGCTCTCTGAACCCGCCGCGCGCCGCTAGGCTAGTCACGCCGCCGAACGACGTGTCAAAGGGAGAATCGTGGCCACAGGATGGACTGATCTGGATAACCGCGCTGTCGACACGCTGCGAGTCCTCGCAGCCGACGCCGTTGAGAAGGTGGGCAATGGCCACCCGGGTACCGCAATTTCGCTTGCGCCCGTGGGCTACCTGCTGTTCCAGAATGTGATGAAGCACAACCCCACCGACCCGCAGTGGCTCGGACGTGACCGGTTCGTCCTCTCGGCCGGCCACTCGTCGCTCACCTTGTATCTGCAGCTCTTCGCATCCGGCTACCCGCTGGCACTCGACGACCTCAAGGCGCTGCGCACCGAAGGCTCGCAGACCCCTGGTCACCCGGAGTATGGACACACCCCCGGCGTCGAGATCACCACTGGGCCGCTCGGCACGGGCCTCGCATCGTCGGTCGGCATGGCGATGGCCTCGCGCCGTGAGCGCGGTCTCCTTGACCCGGACGCCGCCCCCGGCATGTCCGTCTTCGACCACCACATCTATGTCATCGCCTCGGACGGCGACCTGCAAGAGGGCGTCTCCGCTGAAGCGTCGGCGCTTGCGGGCGTGCAGGAGCTGGGCAACCTCATCGTCATCTGGGACGACAACAAGATCTCGATCGAGCACGAGACGGACATCGCCTTCGGTGAGGACGTCCTCAAGCGCTATGAGGCATACGGCTGGCACACCCAGCGGGTCGACTGGGTGACACCAGACGGCTACAAGGAGGACCCAGACGCCCTGCTTGCCGCGATCGAGAACGCGAAGG
>CAZRHL010000048.1:0-13309 GCA_964600005.1 uncultured Demequinaceae bacterium | reverse complement strand
CTAGGACGCCGCCCTTTCACGGCGGTAGCACGGGTTCGAATCCCGTTGGGGGTACAACACACCAATAGCGATGGTCTACACTTTATCTTCGGTTCGCTTCGCGGATCGTAAGGCCCTGTAGCGCAGTTGGTTAGCGCGCCGCCCTGTCACGGCGGAGGTCGCGGGTTCAAGTCCCGTCAGGGTCGCGGGTGATCGCCCCTTCTCTGTGGAGGGGCGTTCGTCTGTGGGGCGGATGCCGCCTCGAGGCTCTGTAGCTCAGTTGGTAGAGCGCACGACTGAAAATCGTGAGGTCACGGGATCGACGCCCGTCGGAGCCACCAGTGCAGAACCCCGGCTTGTCCGGGGTTCTTGTCGTTTCCGGGCCGACGCTGGGACGGCTTCTCGAGCGCGGCGACGGTTCCCCCACCGGCCGGCTGCTGCGAGTGCTTCCGCCGCCACGGGCATAGGCAAGCGCCCTCACGCGTTTGCGCATTCGTGCCGATAGCAGGTTGACTGGAAGCAACCGCTCCAAGGAGGTCCTCGCATGAAGTCAGGTGGATTCGGCAAGTATGTGCTGAACACCCTCGTCACTCTCGTGGCCGGTCGTGCCATGGGTGTGGTTCGCGAGGAGCTCGATGAGGCGAAGCAGGAGATCCAAGAGAAGGCGAAGGGCCTCGCAGTTGGCGTCGCTGTTCTTGGTGCGGCCGCGGTGCTGTTGTTCTTCACGACGGGCGTGCTGCTCGCAGCGGCGGTGCTCGGCCTCGCCACGGTGTGGCCCGCGTGGCTTTCCGCTCTTGTCATTGGCGGCGGCGCGCTGCTCATCTCGCTGATCCTCGTCGCGATCGGCGCTGCGGCGATCAACCGCAACAAGAACCTCAAGCCCGAGCGAGCGATCCGCAACCTGCGCCGCTACTTTGGCCAGTAGGCGACGCCCTACTCCGACGCCGTAGGTTCCGGCGTGGCCGTCCCCGCGATGGCCGCTGTCTCCGCATCACGCTTGCTCTTTGTCGTATGCGCCTTGCCGGCGAGGAACACTCCTGCGAACACGATGAGTGCGCCCACCGGCTCGTACCAGTGAAGCGTCTCCCCGAGAATGACGATGCCGAGCAGGGTCGCCGCGATCGGCGACAAGTACGTCACCGAGGCTGCCGTTGTCGCGCCCGCCATCTTCGACACGCGCCAGAAGAGCACGTAAGCGAAGGACGTTCCGAAGACGCCGAGCGCAAGCACACCCCACAATGCGCGGTGTGAAAGCGAGAACGCATTTGGTCCGGGCTCACCGGAGAGCAGCGCGACGGGCGCGAGCATGATGGCCGACAGGCCCACCTGGGTCATCGACAAAGCCGATGGCGATGCGTCAACACGCTTGAGCAGCATCCTCGACATCGTGCCGCCGATGCCATAGAAAGCCGTGGCGATCAGCATGAGCACGGTGCCGGCAAGAGGCAGGCTGTGCACGTCCCATGCGCCCACAAGCACTGCGATGCCCACGGCTCCCACACCAAGGCCCGCCAACTGTGCGCGCGATGTGCGCTCATGCGGGATGAGCAACGCGACAAAGAGCGCAGTCCACAGCGGTGTTGTCGCATTGAGCAGGCTCGCGAGGATCGATGTGATGCGCTGCTCTGCCATGGGAATGACCACCATCGGCACACCCGACATGCCAACCGCCGTGAGGGCGATCGCGCCCACCGTGCGCCACGAAAGACGGGCCCACGCCCGTTGGAAGGCGACGATGCCAACGAGCACCACGGCACCGACGCTGAGGCGGATGAAACCCACGTGCGCAGGCTTGAACTCGTCCAAAGCCATCTTGATGAAGACGAACGATGATCCCCACGCGACGGATGCGATGATGAGCGACGGCATCCACGCCCGCATGGGGTAGTGCTCGCCGCTCATGCCCCCTGCTGCCAGGTACGTACGGAAACGTGCGTGTCCGGGGTAGCGGTACGCCCAGCGTCGGCGATCTCGGTAGGACTGGCACCCGACTCAAGGGCAAGCATCGCGGCCTTGATCGGAGCGCCTCCATAGCCGTATGCGCCCACGCGGTATCCCGAGCTCAGCACTCTGTGGCACGGGACAAAGGGCGCCACAGCGTTCCGCGCGCAAGCGGTGCCGACAGCGCGGGCCGCGCCCGGCCGCCCAGCAGCAATGGCGAGCTCTCCGTACGTGATGGGCTCGCCTCCCTTCACGGCGCTCATGGCGCGCCACACGTCTTGAAGGAAGTCACTGCCAGGCTGCTCAACCGCCACCGAGGTGATGGCATCGGCATCGCCGTCCAGCCACGCCGCCACCACGTGTTCGATGTGAGGAAGCGCGCTGTCCAGCCACCCTGCGCTCGCAACGTCAACCGGCAGATGTGCGGCGATGCGGTGAACGTCACCGAAGCCTGAGGCGCGGACCACCCCGCGATCATCGGCGAACACGTGCAGCGACCCGAAGGGAGTCTCGAACTGCGCGTGGGTCAATGGTGCTGGCATGCGCTCAGCGTACGTCCTCCCCCTGACAGTGGTAGATCACCTCTTGAGAACTCGTGCCACCTGCACCCCAGTGGCCCCTCACCTCTTTCCCGCACCCGCATCATGCAGGCAAAAAACAACGGCCCCCGTCGCAATCGCGACGGGGGCCGGTTATCTTGCTTTGTTACACCGAGTGAGCCTGTTCTTGCGCCTCAGCGAGCAAAGAGCGCACCTCTTGCTCACGGAAGCGACGGTGGCCACCCAGCGTCCGGATTGAAGAAAGCTTGCCGACCTTGGCCCAGCGGGTCACGGTCTTGGGGTCGACGCGGAAGATCGCGGCAACCTCACTTGGCGTCAGCAACTTCTCCGGCTCCTGCAGAGCGTCAGGCATCATGTTCAATCCCTCAGTCATCCCGGAAGCACGGTTCTGGGCTTCCTTGGTTGATGAGAGGGGGAGGTTCTTGGACTATGACGCGGTTCTCCCAACTTTTTCTCATTTGGGTCAATTGGGGAGGGATTCGCCCCCCTCGTTGTGAGGTTGTACAGTTAGCCCAAGGACTCGAGGCCGAGGACCGCTCCTTTGTGCGTCCTCAGTAGTCGAAGAAGGGACGGGCGACCATGGGGCGCGGCCGTCAGAAGGCTAAGGACGCGAAGATCGCGCGTCAGTTGAAGTACACGAACCACAGCAGTGATCTGCGGGAACTCGAACGCGAGCTCATCGGTGGGAACGCTTCCGCCAGCGAGCCCGAGGACGACGACCTCTACGATCGCTGGGCGGACGACGACGACTGACCCGACGCGGTATTGCGGCGTGCCACGGCACGCCGCTTCGTCGTTTCCAGGGCAGTTTGCCCCAGGCGTCAGGCCTGGTAAGCGCCGCTGAGATACACGGCACCACCGTGGACGCCCTTGCCTCCACGGATCACATCGGCCGACGCTGCGCGTCCGTCATCCGCAACGACTTCCCCCAGTGCCCACGCACCGACGCCGGCCGCGCGCGACGTGGTGATGAGAGCGTCGGCGTCATCTGCCGACACGATCGCCACCATCCCGACGCCCATGTTGAGCGTCGCCTCAAGATCCGACCATGGCACCGTGCCCGCACTTTGGACGGCTGCGAACACGGCCGGCAGCTCCCACGAGTCGCGCGCCACATGAGCGGCGAGGCCGGTGGGCATCACGCGAGCGACGTTGGCAGCGAGGCCGCCACCGGTCACATGCGAGAACGCGTGCAGCCCTGGGATCGAGGCCGCCATGTCGACACACAGTTGCGCGTAGATCCGTGTCGGCTCGAGGAGCTCCTCGCCGACAGTGCGTCCCAGCTCGGCAATGGTCGTCTCAAGCGACCACCCCGCGTGCTCAACCACGCGGCGCACAAGCGAGTACCCGTTCGAGTGCAGGCCGGACGACGCCATGGCAACCACCACGTCACCGTCGCGCACCTTCGCAGGCCCGAGCAGAGCGTCGGCCTCGACCACGCCGATCGCGGCGCCCGCGACGTCGTAGTCATCGGGCTCCATGACACCCGGGTGCTCGGCCGTCTCACCGCCGACCAGCGCGGTGCCCGCGAGCTCGCAGCCTTCCGCAATGCCGCGGACGATGTCGGCGATGCGTTCCGGCACCACCTTGCCGCACGCGATGTAGTCGGTCATGACGAGCGGCTTCGCACCACACACCACAATGTCGTCGACCACCATGGCAACAAGGTCCTTGCCGATGGTGTCGTGGATGTCGAGGGCACGCGCGATGACGATCTTGGTGCCGACGCCGTCGGTGGACGAGGCGATAAGCGGCCGCTTGTACGCGGTGAGAGCGGAAGCGTCGTAAAGGCCGGCAAAGGCACCGATGCCGCCGAGCACTTCCGGGCCGTGTGTGCGCGCGACGGCCGACTTCATCAGTTCGACGGCGCGGTCGCCTGCCGCAGTGTCGACCCCTGCCGAGGCATACGTGATGCCCTCGTCCGTCATGCCGTGATCACCGCCTGCTGACTGAGCAACACGTGCCGCGCATCAACTGGCGGCTCAATGGGATAGGTACCGGAGAAGCACGCAGTGCACAGACGCTCATCCGCCTGCGCCGTTGCCCTGCGCATGCCGTCGAGAGAGATGTGACCGAGCGAATCGGCACCGATCTGCTCGCGCACATCCTCAACGGTGTGACCCACTGCCGCGAGTTCCTCACGCGTGGGGAAGTCGATTCCGTAGAAGCATGGCCATTGAACCGGCGGCGAGGAAATGCGGACGTGGACCTCGGCGGCGCCTGCCTCGCGCAGCATCTGCACAATCGCGCGCTGGGTGTTGCCGCGCACGATCGAGTCGTCGACCACCACAAGTCGCTTGCCGCGGATGACGTCGCGCAGCGGGTTGAGCTTGAGACGGATGCCGCGCTGGCGCAAGGTCTGCGACGGCTGGATGAATGTACGGCCCACGTATGCGTTCTTTGTGAGCCCCTGCGCAAAGGGAATGCCCGAGGCCTGAGCGTAGCCGACGGCGGCCGGAGTGCCGGACTCAGGGACCGGGATGACGAGGTCAGCCTCGACGGGATGCTCCTGCGCGAGAGCGCGGCCCATCTCAAGACGCGCGGCCTGCACCGAACGGCCAGCGATCGTCGTGTCCGGGCGCGCGAGGTAGACGTATTCAAAGACGCAGCCGCGCGGGGTCGCCTCAGCAAAGCGGTGCGATGTCACCCCCGAGTCATCGATGACGATGAGCTCGCCGGGCTCGACCTCGCGAACCTGCTGCGCACCGACGATGTCGAGCGCAGCCGTCTCCGACGCCACCACCCAGCCACCCTGCTCGAGCTGCCCGAGCACAAGCGGCCGCACACCATGGCGGTCGCGCGCTGCGTACAGCGTGTGCTCGTCCATGAAGACAAAAGAGAAGGCGCCTTCGACATGCGGCAGCAACTCAAGCGCCGTCTCGGAGAGAGTGTCGTACTCATCCCAACCGAGCAGCGCAGTCACGATCGCCGTGTCGGTGCACTTGCCGCCCTTGAGGTCGAGCCGCTTCGCCACGCCCTCGCGTTCGGCGAGCAGCTCAAGCAGTTCCTTCGTGTTCGTCAGGTTGCCGTTATGACCCAGCGCGATCGTGCCGTGAGTGGTGGGCCCCAGCGTCGGCTGAGCGTTCGCCCACGTGGATGCACCGGTCGTCGAATAGCGGGTGTGGCCTACCGCGATATGGCCCTGCAGCGCCTCGAGCGCCGCCTCGTCAAAGACCTGCGAGACAAGTCCCATGTCCTTGAATACGAGGATCTTCTCGCCGTCCGACGCTGCAATACCGGCAGACTCCTGGCCGCGGTGCTGGAGGGCGTACAGGCCAAAGAAGGTGAGCTTGGCGACTTCCTCGCCCGGGGCATAGACGCCAAAGACACCACACGCGTCCTGGGGTCCCTTCTCGCCCGGCATGAGGTCGTGGTTCAGCCGTCCGTCACCGCGTGCCATCGGCCTCCCCGTCCTCGTCGCTGTCAGCCGGCTTGTACGGGGCGTCGTCATCAGCGTCGGCAAGAAGCTGTGCACGCTGGCGATCGGCCGAACGGCCCGAGGTGTAATCGATGTACGCGGCCTGCGCACCGGTGATGAGACCGCCAGCAAGGGTGCCCGCGACGCCCAGGAGCACCGCTGCGGTGCCGCGTCCGATGGACGTGCCAGCAGGGAGGATGAAACCGAGAATGACGCCCACCGCTGCGCCGATGCCAACACCCGACAGGATGAAGCGTTCGGTGCGGGGGGCGCGTCGGTACGTCGCCGGAATGGCGTGCTTGCTCAACCGCTCAGGGGTGGGCTCGGGACCGTCGCTCACGGCAGAAGTCTAGGCGCTAAGGCGCCCGCGCCGGTGCGGACCGACGCGGGCGCCTTGGTCGCGTTGAAAATCAGCCCTTCGTCGAACCGGCCAAGAGGCCGCGAACGAAGTAGCGCTGGAGGGAGAAGAACACGATGAGCGGCACGATGATCGACACGAATGCCGCTGCAGTGAGCACCTCCCAATCGGATCCACGCGATCCCGACAGCTCACCCAGGCGCTGAGTGAGCGGAGCCACCCGGACGCCGCCACCCGAGAACACGAGGGCCACAAGCAAGTCGTTCCACACCCACAAGAACTGGAAGATCGCAAGCGACGCAATCGCGGGCAGGGACAACGGGATGATGATGCGGATGAAGGTCTGCGTGTGCGACGCACCGTCGACGCGAGCCGCCTCCATCACATCCCGCGGGATATCGGAAATGAAGTTGTGGAGCAGGAAGATCGCCAGCGGCAGGCCGAAGATCGTGTGGGCGATCCACACCGCTTGGTAGGACCCGGAGATCTGCAGCCAGTCAGAGTTGAAGATGCGCAGCAGCGGAATGAGCGCCATCTGGAGCGGCACGATCTGCAACGCGAAGACCATGACGAACAGCCACGACGATCCCTTGAACGGAATCCAGGCAAACGCGTACGCCGCCATCAACGCGAGAATGAGCGGGAAGATCGTGCCCGGGATCGCGATGACGAGCGAGTTGATGAAGTACGTGCCGAGGTTCGCGGACGACGCACCTGACTCGAAGAGCACCGTCTCGTAGTTGTCGAGTGTCCAACCCCAGTTCTCGGGGCTCAGCACCGACCACCATCCGGAGTTGGAGATCTTGCGCTCGGGACGGAACGACGAGACGAACAGACCCAAGGTGGGGATGGTCCACAGCGCCGCGATGACGATCGCCGCGGTGGTGGCGAACGGGGACGTCAAGCGCTTCTTGACACGCTTGGCCTTGGGGGTGTCCTCGATGCGACCCACATTCTCTGGGGCGATTGCGGCGCTCATTAGTGGGCCTCCCTGTGGCTGCGAAGGACGCGGACGTTGTAGACGATGATCGGGATCACCATGACGAACAGGAGCACAGCGAGGGCGGCACCAAGAGACGGCTGACCGAGACGGAACGCCCGTGAGTACATCTCATTGGCCACCACTGACGTGTTGAACTGTCCACCCGTGACGGTGCGCACAATGTCGAAGACCTTGAGTGTCGCAATGGTGATGGTGGTGACCACCACCACGATCGAGCCGCGGATCCACGGCACGGTCACATTCCAGAAGCGGCTCCATGACGTTGCACCATCGAGGGACGCTGCCTCGATGAGTTCGGCGGGAACTCCCTTGATCGCCGCCGAGAGCACCACCATGGCGAAACCGGTCTGGATCCAGACCATGATGATGATCAAGTAGAAGGTGTTCATTGGCGCGGACGCAGTGAACTGCTGGGGTGTACCGCCCAGCCACACCAAGATCTGGTTCAGGAAACCGATCTGCGGGAAGCCCTCAGCGCGGTACTCGTACATGAAGCCCCAGATGATCGATGCACCGACAAAGGAGATCGCCATGGGCATGAAGACGAGCGACTTGAGAACCTTTTCGCCCTTCGATTTGTCGATGAAGACGGCGTAAGCGAGGCCAACTGCTGTCGACATGACGGGCACGATCGCCACCCACACGATGGTGTTGATGACAACGCGCGTCATCGTGGGATCAGTGAAGATCGTTGTGTAGTTGTCGAGACCGACGAAGTTGCCGTCCTTGTCGCTGAAGGACTGCCAGACGGTCTGGATTGCGGGCCAAATGAGGCCGACTGTCAAGAGAATGAGGGCGGGCGCCACAAACAGCATGAGCTGCACGAAGTCCCTGCCGCGCTTTGGCGCCTTGTCGGCAAGAAACATGAGGAGGCCGACGACTGCAGCGAAGAGGGCGACGGCGATGAACGCCTGCCCTAGCTTCGACCCAGTCTCCGGCCAGAAGTCTGAACGCTTCGCCGCGATGTTCGCGGCCGCTAGGAACTGCTCGCCAATGAGCACTGCTGACTCCTTCCGGGATGGATCACCGTAGCGTGAAGCGGCCGGTCGCGCTATAGATCGAGCGCGACCGGCCGCTCACTTAGCTAGCCGATTTAGGGCCAGGTGCTGTCGATGTACTCGACAGTCTGCTTGGTGTCCCGGTTGCTGGTCACCCAGTCGTTCATGCCAGTCCAGAAGGACGCGGTGCCAACGGCAGCCGGCATGAGGTCAGAGGCGTCGAACCGGAAGACGGTGTCTTCACCCTGAAGGATCTCGATCGATGCCTTGCCGATTGCCGACGAGGCGTTGTTCGGGTCGAGGCCCTTGTTTGCGGAGATGACGCCGCCGAGAGAAACGCGCTCGTTGGCCCAGGTGTCCGAGGACATGAAGGCCTGGAGAGCAGCCGTTGCAGCGTCGTCGTTGAACGCGGCCACGAACTCGCCACCACCGGTGACAGCGTCGGGGTCAGATGCGCTCATCTTCGGCGTGATGAAGGCCCACACGTCACCGTTCTCGGAGACGTCGGTGCCAGCCGGCCACTGAGCCTCGTAGAACGAAGCCTGGTGGTGCAGCGAGCAGTTGCCATCAAGGATCGGCAGACCACCGTCGTTGAAGGAGGTCGACACGATCGACTCGGGGCCACCGAAGCCACCGTTGACGTACGCCGGGTTCTTGGCGATCTCACCGAAGGTGTCGAACGCCCCGATGATCTCAGGCGAGTTGAACTTCAGCTCACCGGCGACCCACTGGTCGTAGGCGTCCGGACCGGCCTGGCGAAGGACGATGTCCTCAATCCAGTCGGTGCCCGGCCAACCCGTTGCGTCACCGGACTCGAAGCCGATGCACCACGGACGGTACTGGGCGTTGTCCTTGTTGTCTGCAGCGAGGTTCTCGGTCAGAGCCATGAGGTCGTCCCAGGTCTCGGGAACGTCGTAGCCCTTGTCCGCGAACTCAGAAGGCGAGTACCAGACCCAGCCCTTGACGGAGGCCATCAGCGGCGCGGCGTAGAACGTGCCGTCCACCGTGCCGTACTGCTTCCAGCTCTCCGACCAGAACTGGTCGACGTTGTCCTCGACAGCCTTCGGCGCGGGAACAACCTTGCCGGTCTCGATGAGACGCGTCAGGAGACCAGGCTGCGGGACGATCGCGAGGTCGGGAGCGTCGCCACCCTCGAGGCGCACGTTGATCTGCGTCTCGAACTCCTGGCTGCCCACGTACTCGACGTCAATGCCGGTGCACTCTTCGAACTTCTCGAAGGAGGTCACCAGGTCGTCTGCTTCCTGGTTCTGGATGGTCGAGTACACCTCGAGCTTGGCGCCCGGGTGCTGGCCGTAGACCTCATATGCCTCGCAGCCTGCGGGCATGCCGTCGCCGCCACCTGTCGTGCCGCCGGTTGCGGTGTTGGCCGTGTCATCGCTCGATGAACAGCCAGCCAACAACAGGCCGGATGCCGCAGCGATAGCGACCGGCGTGATCATGCGTCGCTTCATAGGCTTGATGCCTCCTCGTCTTTGAGTAGTCCTACTTGCGTTGACCAGCAGGGCGGATGACGCCCGACTGGTCGAGCCGCGTTGCCAGCTGATGCTTAGCGATTGCGTGCGACTGCTCATCACACTAAGCAGACGTTCTAGAGGTGGCAAACCCTGCGAGCGGGTTTCGGGCTCTCACCGGCGCGGAAAACGTTATCGTTACCAGAATGCAACCGTTTGCAAGCCTTTCCGAGATTGTTGTAAACGGCACCAAAAAGACGGGCTTCGGGGCCGCTGATCAGGTCAAACGGGGACGCAGGTTTGTGGGCGACGCCCACGCCGCACCTCGTTCCGCAGTCTTTCCGATGGCCGCAAATGCACAGCGCTGACAACGGATATTTCGGCGCGCCAGCCAACCCGGGCGTCGGGCCGGGCAACCCCAGCGTCCGGCCAGCCAACCCCAGCGGTGCGCCACGCATGGCCGACGCCGGAACCCCAGCGTCGGCCGTCTCGCCTACTCCTGGGCGTTGCGGGCGAGCTCGACGGCGATCTCATTCCACCACTTGCCTGCAGCGGGACCGCCATTGCATTCGCCGTCCGACTCCCCCGGAACCTTCGCCCACACGTAGGCGAGGAGCGGTCCCGGCGGGCCGAAGACATGCGGGTTCTCGCCCAACGCGCGCCCACGCGGATTGCACCATTGGCCGTCGTCCGTCGCGCCATTGCCGCTGCGGGACGTGTCGGTGATGAAAGGCAGGCCGGTCAGGGCATTGAGTTCCGTGGCCCACACGAGCTCGTCCTCGGTTGCGTTGTAGTTCGACGTGTTGGTCGAGAACCCGGCGACATGCTCGGTGCCAACGAGGGCAATGCGCTCGGCCATCACGTCGGCCGGCTTCCAGTTCGAGTGGCCCACATCGAGGAAGACGGTGCCACCGGCCTCGTCGAGGATCTTCGCCGCGCTCGCAATGAGGCCGACGCGGTCGCCCTGGCCATCGCAGTCGCCGAGCTGGGGCAGGGCGTCGGGCTCGAGGATGAACCACACGACCGAGCCGTCGGCGACGCCATCCGCCACCTTCTGAATCCACGTGAGGTAGTACTCCTCCGACAATCCGCCCGCGCTGTACAGACCGCAGTCGCGGCCCGGCACGTTGTAGACCACGAACACGGCGATCTGCTCCGCCTTCTTGGCACGCTCCGAGATCGAGCCGACGGTGGTGGTCGGGTCAGAGGTCCAGTTGCCCAACCACACGCCAATCGGCTGGTCAGCGATGCGCTGGATGAGGTCCGCCTCTTCCGTCCGGCCCTTGTCGCGCAAGAGGAGCACTTGGGCGTCGGCGCTCGAGCCGGGGTCGAAGAACGCGGTCAGGCCTCCCGTTGGGTCGTTGGGGTCCACTGCTGGCGCAGGGGATTCGGCCGACGCTGTGGGCACCGGCGCGGTCGACGTCGCCTCAGTGACGGGGCTGGGGTCAGTGTCGGAGGACGAGGTGCATGACGCGACGAACAGGGCGGCAACTGTTGCCGCGGTGGCGACGGCGAGATGGCGACGCATGAGACTCCTTTGGCTCAGCGCGTGGGAGCGCTCTCCCATCGTGGCACAAAGGCAATCGGAGGCGCACGCGTTAAGGCGTGGGTGTCGGTGAAAGTGGCACGAGCGACCCGAGGTTCGCGCGCTCACCCGAGGCGTCGACGCGGGCGGAGGTCACGGCGTCGGCCCACGTGAGGGCGCCCGTCGCGAGTTCGAGCCACGTCTGCGCATCCATCTCGATGACGGCGGGAGGCGTGCCGCGGCGATGACTCGTGCCTTCGAGAATCTGGACGGCCCCGTACGGCGGCACGCGCACCTCGACTGAGCGGCCGGGTGCGCTTGCTTCGAGCTGCGCAAGCGTGAAGCGGACGGCGGTGGCGAGCGCGTGGCGGTCTGCGGTGCCCGCACGCCAGTTGGCGAGGGCGGTTGAACCCGCCGCTGCTGGGACTCGTCTCGCCATGAGTCGGACCTTACCTCCAACAACTCACCGCAAACGGCGCCCGGGGGTGCCGTGAGCACCAATAGGTCACCGCAAACGGTGAGGCGGGCGGGGCGGGCGCGGGCGGGGCGGGTTAGGCGAAGCGGGACGGGAGCTGCGACTCCCAGACCTCGCGGAGCTCGACCACCGGCACCGTGAACGCACCTTGCAGTTCGATGTTCGGCTCCTCGGTGGTGGTGCCGATGCGAGCGAAGGGCACCCCGCGCGCCTCGAGCATCGCGGTCCAGCGCGGCTCCTCTGTGCGCGGCAAGGCGACAAGCACGCGGCCCTGCGTTTCGCTAAACCAAGCCTCCGCAAGGGATACGCCATCGCGCGCGACGATCTCATCGAGGACGATGCGCGCGCCCACGCCATAGCGGAAAGCGCCTTGGGCCACTGCTGCAGCGAGGCCGCCCTCGCCCACCTCACGCGCCGCATCCACGAGCCCATCACGTGACGCACTCACCATCACCTCGGCGAGCACCTTCTCTGCGGCGAAGTCGACGGCAGGAGGCATGCCCTGCATCACACCCTGGAGGCCGGCGAACGCTGAACCGGCAAGGTCTGCACCGGTGGTGCCGAGCATGTAGAGAGCCTGACCGGCCTCGCGCCAACCCGACGGGGTGGCGCGGCGGACGTCATCGAAGATCCCCAGCATGCCGACGATCGCGGCGGGGTTGATCGACGAGTCGATGCGCCCGGGCTCACCAGTGCCGTTGTAGAGCGAGACATTGCCGCCCGTAACCGGGACACCCATCTCGAGGCACGCGTCCGCCACACCGCGCACGGCCTCGGCGAACTGCCACATCGCGTCCGGGTCCTCGGGCGAACCGAAGTTGAGACCGTCCGTCACGGCGACGGGCTCGGCGCCAGCGATGGCGACGGCGCGGTAGGCAGCGACCACCGACTGCTGCGCACCGGTGTACGGGTCGAGCTTGGTGTAGCGATCGTTTGAACGCGTGGCGATCGCGACGCCGCGGCCGGTCTCCTCGTCAACGCGCACCACGCCCACCACATCGGGGCGCGCCATCGCAGTGTTGCCCTGGACGTAGCGGTCGTACTGATCGGTGACCCACGCCTTCGAAGCGATCGCGGGCCACGTCATGAGGCGGCGGGTCTGCTCCGCCAGCGCGGCGCCGTCGCCGGGCAGAGCGACCTCAGCGGGTGACTGCAACGCGTCCATCCAGGCCGGGCGCGCGTACGGGCGCTCGTAGACCGGGCCGTCGTGAGCGACAGTGCGGGGGTCTACGTCAACGATGCGCTGACCGTGGTGATCGATGGTGAGGCGACCGGAGTCGTTGACCTCGCCCACCACGGCGCTCTCGATCTCCCACTTCGAGGTGATCTTGAGGAATGTGTCGAGCTTCTCGGGCTTCACCACCGCCATCATGCGTTCCTGCGACTCGGACATGAGGATCTCGCCCGCGTTGAGGGTGGGGTCGCGCAGCAGGACGTCGTCGAGCCACACGTGCATGCCGCCCGAGCCGTTCGAGGCAAGCTCGCTCGTCGCGCCCGAGATTCCGGCGGCGCCTAGGTCCTGACTGCCTTCGACGACATCGGCGGCAAAGAGTTCGAGGCAACACTCGAGGAGGACCTTC
>CAZRHL010000047.1:6283-13457 GCA_964600005.1 uncultured Demequinaceae bacterium | reverse complement strand
CGAGCACAAGCGCGGCGGTGGTGACCCCCGGTGACGTCGCTGCAAAGACGATGATGGCGCCGCAGGAGGCAAGCACTGTGACAACGATCGCGATCGTCTTCTGCATGCGGGCCCAGGCGCGCCAGGCGAGGAACGTCGCCTCAAGTCCGCCAATGGTCAACGCGATGCCAGCCACACTCAGCTCACCGGCGAAGTCATCCTGGCTCGACGCGGCGACGGCCACCGCGATCCATGCGACCGCCGCGGTCGAGATGACAGCGCCCGCAAGCCGCACGCGCGCGCTTCGCAACGTCGTCAACATTGACGTGACCTCACCACTCAATGACCGTACCGCGCGGCTACCAGCCGGTTCACACGCCACGCCAGCGAGGCAGGATCGCCCACATGAGGCGGTTCCAGCCGCCAAATGCCGATTGCGCACGCACCCCCGCGATACCGGGCTCCCACAACTCGATCCGGCCGCTGGACGGTTCGTAGACGCGAAACGCCTCATCTTCGGTGCCGATGAGGAGCACCACGTGACGCGGCACCACGGTGGACAAGCCGTGTGCCGAGTCGCCGCCGGTGTACAAGGGCACCGGGATGCCATCGGTGAGGGCCGCCCGTGCATATGTCACCAGCCCGCGCACCTCATCAGGGCGCGCATCGTCGACAAGGGCACTGCGCCATCGCAGTCCCGCGAATCGCACCACGTTGTCGATGCGCCACGGCGGCGTGCCGAGGCTGCGTGGCCACGGTGCCACGCCCAAGCCTCTGTGCGTCGCACGCTTGTGAATCACGCGTTGCAAGGCCCGCCACCGCTGGTCGACGGAGATGAGGCTCCTGCCGGAGGAATCGGCCGCGGCGACAGCGTCGGCCACTTCGCCAGGCAAGTGCCAGCCGCGCCGTCGGCCCGCCGCCACCCACGCCGCCACAAGCGGGTCGCCCATCATGATGACGATCGCTGCGACCGCCGCACCGCATGTGGTCTGGTCGAGCTGCTTCGCCCGCGTATCTGACCACATGACGGGGCCGACGCTGGCACTGCCGAGCGGGCTTCTCACCATCTCGCGGGCTTGCTCGTCGAGCGTGTCCCACGCGCCTGCGAGTGCTGCGATGCCGGAGATCGGAGCGCCACATGCGACGGCGCGCTCGATGACGGGTGCGTCACCGGGCATGTGGTCGAACGCCACCTCAATGGCGCGCCTGTCTGCGGTGCTCAATGATCCGAGACGCCGCGCACACGCGCGGGCCAACAGGTTCGGCCGGTCCGCCGCGGCCAGTTGGAGACGCTCGGCTCGGGCAGCACTCGACTCCGCGAACACGGTGCGCGGTCCTCCCACCGCGCGAGCCGCACGCGCGGCCAGACCGGTGAGTGTCCAGGGCACTTACGTTGCCGTGCCGATCGTGTCGAGCACGATTGGCCCGCGGCCTGCGCCGCGCCCGCCGATCTCGATGGCGCCTGCGCCTGCGCATGCGTCCGCGAGGGCGTCGAGAGCACGCCCCATCCGTTCGGGGGTCTCGGTGTGAAGAGTCGCGATCACATCGCCCTTCTTCACAGTCTCGCCGAGCGTCTTGTGCAAGAACACACCCGCCGACGCCTGGACCGGGTCCTCCTTGCGGGCACGGCCAGCACCGAGGCGCCACGCGGCAATGCCGACACCAAGCGCGTCGACACGAGTGATGACGCCGTCGTCAGTCGCCTTCACCTCTTCGACATGCGGTGCGACCGGCATGTCAGCGTCGGCGTCCCCGCCTTGGGCTTCGATCATGCGGCGCCACACATCCATCGCGCGACCGTCGCGCAGCGCATCGGCCGGGTCGACGTCGGTGACGCCTGCGCCCGCGAGCATCTCGCGCGCAAGGGTGACGGTCAGTTCGACGACATCAGCCGGACCGCCGCCAGCAAGCACCTCAACGGACTCCGCCACTTCGAGGCCGTTGCCGATGCCGCGGCCAAGAGGCGTCGACATGTCGGTCAACAGTGCCGAGGTGGTGACACCCGCGTCGGTGCCGAGGTCCACCATGGTCCGTGCGAGCTCGCGAGCCATGTCGATGTCCTTCATGAAGGCGCCTGAGCCCACCTTCACATCGAGCACGAGCACACCCGTGCCCTCCGCGATCTTCTTCGACATGATCGAGCTCGCGATGAGCGGGATGCACTCGACGGTTCCCGTCACATCGCGCAGCGCATACAGCTTCTTGTCGGCGGGTGCGAGGCCCGAGCCCGCCGCGCAGATGACAGCGCCCACCTCTTCGAGCTGGCGATACATCTCCTCGTTGCTCAGCGCCGCTCGCCACCCCGGAATCGCCTCGAGCTTGTCGAGAGTGCCTCCTGTGTGGCCAAGGCCGCGACCGCTCAGCTGTGGGACGGCGACGCCGCATGCGGCGACAAGCGGCGCCAGCGGCAAGGTGATCTTGTCGCCCACGCCCCCAGTCGAGTGCTTGTCTGCGGTGGGTTGGCTCAGGCCCGAGAAGTCGAGGCGCTCGCCAGTGGCGATCATCGCGTTCGTCCAGCGGGCAATCTCGTCGCGGTTCATGCCGCGTTGGAGGATCGCCATCGCAAGCGAGCTCATCTGCTCGTCCGCCACCACACCGCGCGTGTAAGCGTCGACGACCCAATCGATCTGGGCAGAGCTGAGAACGCCTCCGTCACGCTTTGTCACAATGACGTCAACGGCATCGAATGCTTCTGTCATGGGGTGCCCTCCAGGTGCTGTGGGCCAAATGCCCACGGCAGGATGTCCTTCATGGTGAGAGTCCCCTCGGGGCCGTCGATGAGCAGCTCATCGCCGCCGAACTCGTAGAGCAGCTGACGGCAACGACCGCATGGCTGCAGAGGATTGCCATCGCGGTCAACACATGCAAACGCGATGAGCCTCTTCCCGAGCGCATCGGTGTGAAGCTTTGACACGAGCGCGCACTCAGCGCACAGCGTGAGGCCATAGGAAGCGTTCTCCACGTTCGCCCCCGTCACCACCTGACCCGTATCGGTGAGCGCCGCCGCGCCAACGGGATACGCGGAGTACGGAACGTACGCTCGCGTCGACGCCTCGCGCGCCGCAGCGCGCAGGGCGTCCCAGTCGATCGTGCTCACTTCTTGTACGGCTTTCCTTCAGCGGCCGGCGGGCGGGCGTGGCCCACGAGTCCGGCGACAGCGAAGATCGTCGCGATGTACGGGAACATCGCAAGGAACTGCGACGGAATGGCCGTGCCGACGATGCCGAACTGCTCGCGCAGCGCATCGGCGAAGCCGAAGAGCAAGGCTGCCGCGAGGGCACCCTTGGGCGACCACCGACCGAGGATCATCGCCGCCAGGGCGATGAAGCCCTTGCCGGCGGACATCTCCTTGCCAAAGGCGAGACCGGCGGAGACGGTGAAGAAGGCACCGCCAAGGCCTGCGATCGCTCCACCCAGGATCGTGTTGCGCACGCGAGTGCGGTTGACCTTGATGCCGACGGTGTCAGCGGCCTTCGGGTGTTCACCCACGGCACGCACGCGCAGACCCCAGCGGGACTTGAAGAGCATGATGTGGAGCACCGTCACCACGATGTACATGAGGTACACGAGCGCGTTCTGGCGGAACAGCACCGGGCCGATGATCGGGATATCGCCCAACAGCGGGATGGGCAGTTGCGGCAAGCCGATCGCCTGGTTCAGTTGGGTGTTGTCTCGCAGCATCGTGCCGAAGAGGAAGTTGGTGACACCGACGACAAGCACGTTGAGCACCACGCCGACAACGATCTGATCCACCCAGTACCGCACGGCGAAGAGCGCGAGGATCGCACCGACCACGGCGCCAGCGATGGGTGCCGCAGCGAGTCCGATGTACGCTCCAAGGGTCCGTGAGCCACTTGCATCGGCAACCCCGCTGGCCACCACGGCGGCAAGGAACGCGCCACCGAGCAGCTGGCCCTCAATGGCGATGTTGATGACGCCCGAGCGCTCACAGACGGCACCCGCCATCGCACCGAAGACCAACGGAATCGATGCGACGAGCGCGCCGGCGAGCAGACCGGTGATCTGCATGCTGGTGGCCGTCTTGCCCGCACCGGCCCACGTGAGCATCGACCAGATGATGAGCACTCCGAAGAGCACCGGCAGCCACGCACCGAGCTTGCGGAAGGTGAGGGACGCCCACACGCTGAGACCGGCGAGCGCAAGAGCCGTGAGCGTGAGGATCAATGCCAACGGCTGCGCCGGCACCGTCCAGGACGGCACCTCGACGAAGTCGGTGGAACGCGCGAACGTGAACTTCGTGTAGGTGCCGGAGTCGATCGTCAGCCCAAACCCGACGAGCGCCGCGATCGCGATGACGCCGTAGATGATCGGGCTGCGAAGGTTCGGTTTCACCACCGGGGCAGTTCCCGTGGTCTCAGCAGTCACGGCGCTCATGCCGTCACCTCCTTGACGTGGCGTGGATGGGGCAATCCCACCAGCGATCTCACTAATGGCGGTGCGGCGATGAACAGGACGATGAGGGACTGGACCACGAGCACCACGTCGATCGGCAATCCTGCCTGCACCTGCAGGGCGGGACCCGATGCATTGAGCGCGCCGAACAAGATGGCTGCGAGCACGATGCCCAGCGGGCGGGACCTGCCGAGCAATGCCACCGTGATCGCGTCAAAGCCAAAAGAGGCGGCCACGTTGGAGGTGAGCGCTGGCTGGGTGCCGAGGATCTGCGCTGATCCAGCGAGGCCTGCGAGCGCGCCCGCGATGACGAGCACGAGCACGTACGTCATCGGCACGTTCATGCCTGCCGTCTTCGCTGCGCTCGGGTTGGCGCCCACAGCACGGAACTGAAGGCCCCACGTCGAGCGCTCGAGGAGCCACCAGACGCCGACTGCAGCAAGCAGAGCGACGATGAATCCCCAGTGGAGGGCGTAGTTGCTGCCAAGCAGCTTCGGGTACATCGCGGTGCTGTCCACCGGCGGCGCGATGGGGTTGTCCGAACCGGGCTGCTGGAAGGCGTCCTTGCTGAGGAGGAAGGACACAAGGTTGAGCGCGATGAAGTTGAGCATGATCGTCAGGATCACCTCATGCGCGCCTGTCGCGGCCTTCAAGACACCTGGAATGAAACCCCAGATCGCTCCACCGATCATCGTGCCGAGAATGGCGACGAGCAGGTGGAGGCCGATGGGCAGGTGCCACGTGAAGCCGATGTAGCCACCGAGCGTCGCACCGATGATGATCTGGCCCTGGGCACCGATGTTGAACAGGCCCGCGCGGAAGCCAAGGCCGAGTCCCAGGCCCGCGAAGATCAGCGGAGTCGCCATGGTGATGGTCTGCGTGAGCGGCTTGATGCCGGTCGCAAAGGAACTCGCATTCGTGTTGTAGATGGCACCGTTCACCATGGCCGAGTAGGTGCTGCCGAGGACATCGCCGATGGCCTTGAAGGTGTCGCCGGGGCGCGAGAAGAAGTACCCCGCCGCCTCGCCCACCTCATCGGACGCGACGATGATGAGCACACCGCCCAGGATGAGAGACAACGCGACGGCGATGAAGACCACGAGCGATGAGCTCTCGACGATCGAGCGCAAGAGGGATTCACGTTCCGCTTGTGGTGCGGGCGTGGGCTCGCGCTCCTCCGTCGTCGTAGACGTTTCGGTACTCACGCCTTCGCCTCCTCTACTGCACCAGCCATCATCAGACCCAACGTGTCGCGGTCGGTGTCCGGGGGCACGATGCCGACGATCCGTCCGTGATACATGACCGCGATGCGGTCGGCGAGAGCAACGACTTCATCGAGCTCGCTCGACACGATGAGCACGGCCGAACCGTGGTCACGCTCAGCGACGATCCGCTTGTGAACAAACTCGATGGAGCCGACGTCGAGACCACGTGTCGGCTGAGATGCCACGAGAAGCTTGAGAGGCCGCGACATCTCTCGCGCGAGCACCACCTTCTGCTGGTTTCCACCAGAGAGTGAGCCTGCGGTCGCGTCGATTGACGTGGTGCGGACGTCGAACTCCTCGACGTACTTTTCGGCTGCCGTCCGAATCGCGCCCAGCTGCAGGGCGAGGCCGTTCGAATACGGCGCCTGGTGATACTGGTCAAGGATCATGTTGTTGGCGATCGTGAACGATGCGACGAGCCCGTCCTCGGTGCGGTCCTCGGGCACGAAGCCGACGCCGGACATGAGGACGTCGCGGATCGGCCTGCCGACAAGCTCCTTGCCATCGAGCTTGATGGAACCCGCGACAGGGGCGGTGAGGCCCAACAGCGCCTCAGTGAGCTCGGTTTGACCGTTGCCCTGCACACCCGCAATGGCGACGATCTCACCACGGCGCACGTCGAGGCTCACATTGTCGAGATGCGTCACGTCAAACTCGTCGCGGACGGTGAGACCTGAGATCTCAAGCATGACGTCGCCGGGGTTCGCGTCCTGCTTGTCGACCGTCATCGACACGGAGCGTCCCACCATGAGCGAGGCAAGCTCTTCCTGCGTTGCAGTGGGCTTCGCCTGGCCCACGACCTTGCCGCGGCGGATCACGGTAATCTCGTCCGCTACTGCCTGGACTTCGCGAAGCTTGTGGGTGATGAGCACCACCGCCGTGCCTGCGTCACGCAGCTGGCGCACGATGTCCAAGAGCTCATCGGTCTCTTGCGGAGTCAGCACTGCCGTGGGTTCATCGAGGATGAGCACGCGGGCCTCGCGCGACAGCGCCTTGATGATCTCGACGCGTTGCTGGGCGCCGACGGGGAGATCTTCGATCAACGCATCCGGATTGATGTCAAAGCCGAATCGGTCCGAGATCTCTTTGACCTGCTTGCGCGCTTGCTCAACGTTGAGCAGTTTGGCCGGGCCCACCACGTCTTCGTGCCCGAGCATGACGTTCTCGGCAACGGTGAACGGGTGGATGAGCATGAAGTGCTGGTGCACCATGCCGATTCCTGCGGCCATCGCGTCGCCTGGGCCTTCGAATTGAACCTTCTCGCCGTCGAGCAGGATCTCGCCCTCGTCTGCGTCGTACAGACCGAACAACACGTTCATGAGCGTTGACTTGCCGGCGCCGTTCTCGCCCAACAGTGCGTGGACGGTGCCGGACTCAACCACGAGGTCAATCCGGTCGTTCGCCGTGAAATCGCCAAACCTCTTGGTGATACCTCGTAGTTCGAGTTTCACCGCACACCTCCATTGGTCGTGTCGAGGCCAGTCAAACACGAGGGGCGCGCCGCGTCGACGCGGCGC
>CAZRHL010000047.1:0-6273 GCA_964600005.1 uncultured Demequinaceae bacterium | reverse complement strand
CCCCCCCCCTCCTGTGGTGTGGCCGCGCCCACACAACCCGGGGGGGGGCGCGGCGCCGCGGCGGCCCGCCCTTCGCGCTGATTGAGTCCTTGCGGACGTGCCTTACGGCGTGATGTCACCCGCGATGATTGCGGCCTTGAGGTCCTCAAGTGCTGCCTTCACGTCGTCGCTCACAGGAGCGTCGTAGAAGTCGGCGAGACCGACACCCTCGTTGGCGAGGGTGCCCACGTACGCGGAGGCGTCGAAGCCTGCGCCAACAGCGGCAGCCTCAACAACGTCGTACACGGCGACGTCCATCTTCTTGATGACAGAGGTGAGGATGATGTCGGCGTACTCAGGCGAGGTGCGAACCCAGTCGGAGTCCACGCCGATGATCCACACGTTGCCAGCGGACTGTGCGGCAGCTGCAGCGCCAAGGCCCACGGGACCGGCGACGGGCATGATGATGTCCGCACCGTTGTCGATGAAGCCCTGAGCAACCGACTGACCCTTGGTCTGGTCGTCGAAGTCACCGGTGAACGAACCGTTGGCGCCGTCCCAACCGAGGACGTTGACGCTCGTGCCGTTCTCTTCGTTGTAGTAGTTCACGCCGGAGAGGAAGCCATCCATGAAGATGGTGACCGACGGGATCTGCATGCCGCCGAAGGTGGCGACGGTGCCGGTCTGCGTGGTCGCAGCCGCTGCGTAACCAGCGAGGAACGCGGCCTCGTCGGTTGCGAAGGTGATCGGCTTGATGTTCGGCGCGTCGGTGGTGCCGTCGAAGTCGTTGTCCGCGAGGTCATCGATGATCGCGAAGTGAACGTCGGGGTTCGCCTGAGCGGCGTCGACAGTGGCCTGCGAGAGCAGGAAGCCGACCGTGACGATGAGGTCGCAGTCGCTTGAGACAAGCGCCTCAATGTTGGGAGCGTATGCATTGCCGTCGGCCGACTCAGCGGTCGCGGTCTCGATGCCGAGGTCAGCAGCAACCTGCTGGAGGCCCTCGAAGCCAGTCTGGTTGAACGACTTGTCGTCGAAGCCACCGGCGTCAGAGACCATGCAGGCCTTGAAGTCAACGGTCTCGGCAGGCGTAGTGGTCTCTGCCGCGGACTGAGTCGTGGTCGGCTTGTCCTCGGGAGCGCTGGAGCACGCCGCAAGCGCGAGCGCTGCTGCTGCAGCCAGAGCGCCGATGCGCAGGGTGTTCTTCATGAGATGTTTCCTCACTTCTCGGCCTATTCCACGCCAGGCCTGTGCGTCCTGAATATCGTACGCGGCAATCGCTTGCACGGCATGCCCGTAGGTATCCGTTCGGCCACGAAAAGGTCACGTTCGGGCAGTATTGAGCGCCTGTGCCGCATTCTTCACATCTTGCGCCGCATGGCGTGCGGTGACAAGGAGTGCGTCACCTGAGTCGACGACGACCGCGCCTTCGACTCCCACGACGACGACGGGCCGGTCACCACCGATGACGAGCGTGCCCGGTGCATCGACGTGCGCGGTCGCTGCCGTGCGGTCGACGACCGTCACGCCGTCCGCGCGAGGAGTGAGGAGTCCGGCAAGAGAAGCGAAGTCGCCGACGTCATGCCAGTCGAGATCAGCCGGCACGACGGCGACCCCGCCCTGGGCGGCGACGGGCTCGGCAATGGCGTGATCGATCGCGATCCTGGTCAGCCCCGGCCACACCCTCTCGAGCACGGCCGCACGCTCCGGTCCATCCCATGCGGCGGCGATCTCACGCACTCCCGCTTCGATGCCCGGCTGCAGGCGCTGCAGGTGCCCGAGGAGCACATCCGTGCGCATGACGAACATCCCGGCGTTCCAGAAGTACCTGCCGGTGGCGATGAAGCGCTCAGCGGTCTCAGCGTCGGGCTTCTCGGTGAAGGCGACCACGTGGTGAGCGCCGCCGCCGAGTGCTTCGCCGGACTCGATGTAGCCGAAGGCCTCGGACGGCCCGGTGGGGCTGATGCCGATCGTGACGATCTTTCCTTCAGCCGCGCACGCCGCCGCTGCGCGCACTGCCGCGTGGAAAGCGTCGACCTTGCGGATCACGTGGTCGGCCGCAAAGGAGCCCATCACCACCGGACCGTGGCGCTCCTCGAGCAACGCAGCCGCGAGCGCGATCGCCGCCATCGAGTCACGCGGGCTCGGCTCGGCCACGATGTCGGACGCGCTGAGGGACGGCAACTGAGTCGCCACCGCGTCGGCGTGGGGAGCGCCCGTCACCACCATCACGTGGTCCGCGAGCGGGGCCAGTCGTTGAAGAGTTGCCTGCAAGAGCGTTGAGCCCTCGCCCAAGAGGTCGAGAAGAAACTTGGGACGGTCGGGGCGAGACAGCGGCCACAGGCGTGATCCGACTCCCCCAGCGGGCACCACCGCGGCAAATCCGCCGATCGGTGGAGCGTCGGGCGGCATCGCGGTCATGAGCTGAGTCTAGGATGGTGACGACCCGAGCTTAAATCCCGAGGAGTATGCCGTGTCGTCGACGCCGACGCTCTACCGCGGACACGAGGGTATGTGGAACTGGATCGCCCATCGCGCGACAGGCGTGGCGATCTTTTTCTATCTCGTTGTCCACGTCATTGATACTTCGCTCGTGCGCGTGTCGCCTGAGGCATATAACGAGGTGATCGGGTCATACAAGACACCGATCTTCGGTCTCGTTGAGGCTGGGCTCGTCGCGGCAGTGATCTTCCACGCCTTCAACGGACTGCGCATCATCGCGGTAGATCAGTCGCTGTGGGCGTTGCGCCACCAGCGCCGCCTCGCATGGGCTGTGTACATCATCTTTGGACTGCTGATGGCTGGCTTCTTGCCGCGTCACCTGAGCCACGTGTTCGGAGGTTGATGATGACGGCACCCGAACTCGTCGAGCCCCGCAAGCGCCTTCCCTCCGGCCGCACCCGCAAGAAGGCGGAGCGGTGGTCGTGGATCTTCATGCGTGTATCCGGCGTGGTGCTGATGGTCCTCATCTTCACGCACCTCATCGGCAACCTCGTGGTGGGCGACGGCATCAACCGCATCGACTTCGCCTTTGTCGCCGGCAAGTGGGCAAGCCCGATCTGGCAGATCTGGGCGGCCCTCATGCTGTGGCTCGGCATGATCCACGGCTTCAACGGCATGCGCCTGCTCATCAATGACTACGCCCACTCAAAGCGCCTCAACATGTTCTTCCATGTGGTGCTGGGCCTTGCCACCGTCACCATCATCATTCTCGGCACGCTCGTCCTCACGACCTTTGATCCGTGCCCGGAGGGCACCGATCCTGAGCACCTCGATGTCCCCCTCTGCCAGGACCTGGGAAGGCTATGACCACCGAACACGAATACGACGTTGTGATTGTCGGCGCCGGTGGCGCTGGCATGCGTGCGGCTCTCGAGAGCTCGCAGCGAGCCCGCACTGCTGTGCTCACCAAGCTGTACCCCACGCGCTCGCACACCTGTGCGGCACAGGGTGGCATGGCGGCGGCACTTGCGAATGTGGAAGACGACAATGCCGAGTGGCACGTCTTCGACACGATCAAGGGTGGCGACTACCTCGTTGACCAGGACGCCGCAGAGATTCTCTGCCGCGAGGCCGTCGACGCTGTGCTTGACCTTGAGAACATGGGCCTTCCTTTCAACCGCACGGAGGACGGCAAGATCGACCAGCGCCGCTTCGGCGGCCACACGCGCGATCACGGCCAGGCACCGGTTCGCCGCGCGTGCTACTCGGCCGACCGAACGGGCCACATGATCCTGCAGACGCTGTATCAACAGTGCGTGAAGCAGAAGGTCGAGTTCTACAACGAGTACTACGTGCTCGATCTGCTCCTCGACAAGAACCCTCAAGAGGCTGGCGACGGCGACGAGGTGTCGGTCGCTGGCGTCGTCTCCTACGAGCTTGCGACGGGCGAGATCCACGTGTTTCGCGCGAAGTCGGTGGTCTTCGCCACCGGTGGTGCGGGCAAGATCTTCAAGACCACGTCGAATGCTCACACCCTCACCGGTGACGGAATGGCGATCGCTTTGCGCGCTGGCCTGCCGCTTGAGGACATGGAGTTCTTCCAGTTCCACCCGACGGGCCTTGCCGGCCTCGGCATCCTCCTGTCGGAGGCGGCACGTGGTGAGGGCGGCATCCTCCGCAACTCCGAGGGTGAGCGCTTCATGGAGCGCTACGCGCCAACGATCAAGGACCTCGCGCCTCGCGACATGGTGGCGCGTGCCATGGCCAATGAAGTGCGCGAAGGACGCGGTTGCGGTCCGCACAAGGATTACGTGCTGCTCGACCTCACGCACCTTGAGCCCGCACACATCGACGCGAAGCTCCCTGACATCACCGAGTTCGCACGCACGTACCTTGGCGTCGAACCGTACACGGAGCCCGTGCCCGTGTATCCCACCGCTCACTATGCGATGGGGGGCATCCCCACCACCGTCAACGGCGAGGTGCTGCGCAACAACACGGACAAGGTGAAGGGCCTCTATGCGGCCGGCGAATGCGCCTGCGTGTCGGTCCACGGGGCCAACCGCCTCGGCACCAACTCGCTGCTCGACATCAACGTGTTCGGACGTCGCGCCGGAATCGCTGCCGCGGAGCACGCTCTCGCAACCGAGGAAGCCGCACCGCTGCCTGCCGATGGCGACTCCGCCATCGCCGGCCTCGTTGAGCGCCTGAGGGCAACGACTTCGGGCGCTGGCACCGAGAACGTGGCCGCGTTGCGCAAGGAGCTCCAGGAGACGATGGACCGCAATGTCCAGGTGTTCCGCACTGAGGAGTCGCTCATCGAAGCACGGGGCATCGTTGCCGACGTCAAGGCTCGATACGCCAACGTCGCCATCCACGACCGCGGTCAGAAGTGGAACACCGACCTGCTCGAAGCGATCGAGCTCGGCTTCCTCATCGACCTCGCCGCCGTCACGATCGAAGGCGCTCTTGCCCGCAAGGAAAGCCGTGGCGGTCACTACCGCGAGGATTTCCCGGAGCGCAATGACGAGGAGTACTTGAAGCACACAATGGCGTACGCCACGGGTGAGGGGATCCGGCTCGACTACAAGCCGGTGACCATCACCAAGTACAAGCCAATGGAACGGAAGTATTGACGATGTCCGTTGTCGACGACGCCCCCATCGCCGCCGAGGTTGCCACGATGACCGTGACATTGCGCATCAAGCGCATGAATCCGGAAGGCACCGCTGAGCACGCTGCGGGCGAGGACTATTGGGAAGAGTTCCAGATCGAGGCGCACGCCACTGACCGTGTGCTTGACGCTCTCCACAAGATCAAGTGGGAGCAGGACGGCTCGCTTGCGTTCCGTCGCTCGTGTGCGCACGGCGTGTGTGGTTCGGACGCGATGCGCATCAACGCGCGCAACCGCCTTGCCTGCAAGACGCTGCTGAAGGACCTCAACCCGGCCAAGCCCATCCTCGTGGAGCCCATAGCGGGACTGCCGGTCGAGAAGGACCTCATCGTGGACATGGAGCCGTTCTTCGCCTCCTACCGCGAGATCATGCCCTTCCTCATGCCATCCGGCCCCGCTCCCGAGCGCGAGCGTCTGCAGTCGCCCGCCGAGCGCGAGCGCTACGACGACACGACCAAGTGCATCATGTGTGCCGCGTGCACCACCGCGTGCCCCGTGTTCTGGACTGACGGCCAGTACTTCGGTCCGCAGGCGATCGTCGGCGCGCACCGGTTCATCTTCGACAGCCGCGATGACGGTCAGTGGGAGCGTCTCGAGATCCTCAACGACAAGGCTGGCGTGTGGAAGTGCCGTACGGCTTTCAACTGCACGGAGGCCTGCCCCCGCGGCATCGAGGTGACCCGCGCGATCTCTGAGGTCAAGAAGGCTCTCAACACGGGCGAGATCTAGGCCATGGCGCAGCCCGGCGCCGCAGTGGCGCGGCTGACCTCGCCCGCGCTCCTTGCTCGCCTCTTCACGCTGCGCACGCTCGCGTGGATTGCGCTCGCCGCGACGGCCTTCGCGGCGGGTGGCGCCGAACGGGTGCCTGCCGTGCCTGCCTACCTTTTTGGCGCGGTGTGTGCGGTGCTCGCAATCGGCGACGGCCTGTGGGCGCTGCAGGCGTGGGGCCTCGCACCGATCGCCACCGCACGGATCGACGCTGACGGCGTCGCCCACGTGCGCGTCGTCGCGATCAAGCCTGCGCCTCGCATCGATGTGAAGGTGACAAAGAGGGGCGACATCCCCACGATGATGCGGCGCTCCGTCATCGGCGGTGCTGGAATGGCACAGGGCTGGCCCACGCATGAACTGCTCGTCCTCGGCGCGACCGACGGCACGGAGCTGGTGCGACTCGTCCCGCA
>CAZRHL010000046.1:0-13471 GCA_964600005.1 uncultured Demequinaceae bacterium | reverse complement strand
TTCTGGGCGTTAACAGCCCGCTTGACGCGTGCCAGGGGGGTACTCCTTCAGTCTTCGGGGGCTACTTGCCCAGCAGCTTCTTGATTCGCTTCTCTTCGGGCTTGGGCAGGATGCCGTCGAGCGCAACGCGACGCTTGCGCGAGGAGTGCTTCTCCTCGAACTTGTGCACGTTCATCGCCGAGTTGTGCTTGACCTTGCCAGTCCCGGTGATCTTGAAACGCTTCTTGGCGCCCGAGTGGGTCTTGTTCTTGGGCACAGTGCCCTCCTTCACTTCACGTCTGGCCGCACCCACAGGCGCGACACGCTTTCAATCCCGGGCGCTCGTCCCGGACGTCTCATGCGGGCTTTACTCCGCTACAGCCTCAGCAGACTTCGCCGCCTTCGCCGCTTCACGCTCAGTGCGCTCCTGCTCATCCGCGACCTTCTTCGCCTCGCGAGCCTTGCGCTGCTCTTCCTTCGCCTCCGCCTTCTTCTTCAGCGGGCCAAGCACGAGCGACATGTTGCGGCCTTCTTGCGAGGGCATGTTCTCCACCACGCCGAACTCTTGGAGCTCGTCGGCCAGCTTGAGCAGCAAGCGCCGGCCCATCTCGGGACGGGACTGCTCGCGGCCACGGAACATGATCGTGACCTTGACCTTGTCGCCACCCTTGAGGAACCGCACCACGTGACCCTTCTTGGTCTCGTAGTCGTGCTCGTTGATCTTGAGGCGGAAGCGCATCTCCTTGACTTCGGTGTTCGCCTGGTTGCGGCGCGCCTCACGGGCCTTCACCGCCGCCTCGTACTTGAACTTGCCGTAGTCCATCAGCTTGACGACGGGCGGACGCGAGTTTGGCGCTACCTCGACGAGATCGAGATCGGCCTCCTGAGCAAGCCGCAGTGCATCTTCAATCCGTACGATTCCGACTTGCTCGCCCTGCGGGCCAACCAGACGGACCTCAGGGACTCGAATGCGCTCATTAATGCGGGGCTCGTTGATAGTCTCGCTCCTTCGTTGTCGTTCACATCCTGGTGACAAAAGAAAAAGGCCTCTGTCAACACGCGCACAGAGGCCTTCGAAGGAGGGACACACGCACGCGTGTGCCCGGACCTTACGACCCCGGCCCATCAGCTGGTCCGTAGGTGGGAGTGGCCTCCACTTGCGAGCCGTGGACACTCCACGGCCGGTCGGCATACAAGAATAGCACCATGACTGCCTCGACGCCCAGCACCCCTGACGGCCAGACCCCCGACGCTGCGGCGTTGACCCGCGATATCGCCGATGTGAGCGCGGTGGAAGTGGTGACAACCGTCGCCGTTCACCTGATGTCGGCCGCCGCAGTTCGCTGTGGCCTTGCAGAGGAAGGCGAGGACGCACAGGACCTTGGCGAGGCCCGGATCCTCATCAACGCCCTCGCTGCACTCGTGACAGGCGCCGCTCCCGATATCGGTAACACGCACGCGCGCGCCCTGCGAGACGGCTTGCGGAGCGTACAGTTGGCATTTCGAGAGGCCTCTGCCGTTCCGGATGAACCAGGGCAGGGACCGGGGGAAAAATACACCGGAGCAGTGACCTGAATGACCGCGACACCACCGAGCGGATCGCGACCCTTGACGAGGGTCGCCGCAAACGAGGAGACGACGGTGCTCACGCCTGTGAGCGATCGCACCGACGCCCTCGACCGCATCCCGGTGACGCAGCGTCGGCTGTGGATCATTGTCACGTCTGTCCTGACGGCCCTTCTCATCGCGTCGTGGTACTTCGTCTATCACCTGTGGACCGTCTCTGAGGAGTGGGAGCAGCAAGTCGAAGACGTCATCGCACAGAACTACGACCTCGGCCAGCGCTTTGCGGAGGAGCAAGAGCACCTCGTCGCGCTTCAGAAGGACTACGACACCACGTCGGAACAGTTGAAGGTCGCTCAAGAGCGGGTCATCGCGTTGAGCGCCGAGGCCGCACAGCGAGACGACAACGCCGAGTTCTACACGCTCCAGATCAACGACCTGCGCGCGATCATTGACACCGCCTCGAGCGTCTCGACCGCTCTCAACCAATGCATCGACTACAAGAACCAGCTGATGGAACGGCTCAGTCACGCCGAGGATTACGACCCCGCCGAGCTCACCGCCTTCGAAAAGGACGTGAACCGGCAGTGCAAGGCCGCCACCGACGCGAGCGTGCTGCTGCAGCAGGCGATCAACAAATGAGACGCCCCGGGACCGTGACAGCAGCCGTCCTCGCGGCAGTGCTCGCCACCTCGTGCGCATCCGTGCCGCGCTCTCCCGACCCGCTGCCAACCGACTACGTGCCCGCGATCGCCACCGCTGTTCCGCAAGATCAAGGCAACCTCTCGCCTGACGGCTTCACGCAGGCTCAGCGCATGACAGTGCGGGTGCGCAACGTCGGTTGCACCCAGTTGAAGACGGGCACCGGATTCGCGTACGACGGGCGCACACTCATCACGAACCGGCACGTCATCGAGAACACGCGCGACCTGCAAGTGACGACCTATGACGGTCGCACCGTAGAGGTAACTGCAGCGTCAGCCACCACTGTCGCTGACCTCGCGATCATCACCATCGATGAGTCAATCGGCGTGGGCGCCGTGCTCGCTCAGCAGGATCCCGTTGAGGGCGACTCGATCTCAGTGGTCGGATACCCGAAAGGTGGCCGGCTCACCACGGTGACCGGCGTGGTTCTCGGTCAGACGTCGGATCCGCTGGGCGCCGCACTCGGATCCGTACTCGCCACCTCCGCCCCCGTGGAACCGGGCTCCTCCGGCTCCCCCGTGCTCAATGAGCGTGGTGAAGTGGTGGGCGTCATCTACGCCAAGAACGACTCGGAACAGTCGTTCATGGTGCCGGTCAGCATGCTGCGCAGCCTGCTCGATCAAGAGCAGCTGATGGTGCCCCAAGACCAGTCGTGTTCGAACTAGCCGAGGCACACGATCGACTACACGGCACACACGCCTGTCCGATAGGGTCACGGAGCGAGGGAGACCCATGAACGACACCACCAAGCCGCCGAGCGGTCCTGCAGACGCGGCTTCGCGTCCCACGCCGCCGCCGCCCACCACGCAGCCGATCTACCCGGCCCCTCCGGCCGCGGCGCCTCCGGCGCCCACCACTCCCCCGGTGTCCGCGCCGCCGACCGGCACGCCGGTCTTCGCGCCCACCCCTCCGTCGGGCGCGGTGCAGGTCCCAGCGTCGGGCGCGGTGCAGGTCCCAGCGTCGTCCCCCGTGCACACGGCCGCGACGAAGCCGAAAGGCCGCGCACTCAAGTGGATCGTGCGATCTGTCGTGACGCTCGTCATGCTTGGTCTCATCGCCGTCAGCGCGTACCTCGTCGTCGTGTCCAAGCAATGGTCAGAACAGGTCGATGAACTGAAGGCGACCTCCGAGCAGCTCGGCCTTGAGGTCGCAACCGAGCGCGCCGCGAAGGAAGGCGCCCTCGCCGCGGCCGAGGAGGTGCAGTCACAGCTCGACACCCTGAAAGCCCGCGTCACCGACCTCGCGAACGAAGAAGCGAATGTGAAGGACCGCGAAGACGTCCTCATCCAGCTGCTTGAGTCGATGACCGATTGCGCAGATCAGCGCGGAATCCTCCTCGACGGCTACGGCAGCCAGTGGCGCAGCAACGAAACGGGCGCGATCCTGTCCTCGCAGCAGTACGCCGCCCAGATCACCGAATACTGCGTCTCTGTGCAGGCGGGCATCGACGAGTTCTTCGCCGAGGAGGGTTGATGGTCCGGCGCGCTTTGGCGGGCGCCGTGGTCCTCGCTGCGGTGACGGCCTGCGGGGTCCTGCCATCACCTCCCGAACCGCTCGACACCGACTTTGTGCCGAGCCTCGAGCCCTCGCCGTACCTGCAAGCGGACGTCGCCGCCGATGGCTTCACGTATCAGGAGCATTACGCGGTGCGGATCCGGGTCGCCACATGCACCGGCTGGTCGACAGGCTCGGGATGGATCCTCAACGAGAGCCAAGTGGTGACCAACGAACACGTGGTCGCAGGTGCCACATCCATTGAGGTGACGACGTACGACGGCCGCGACTACATCGCGACATACTCGCAGGTCGCCCCCGTCGCGGACCTCGCACTTCTCACCCTCGACCCCGTCTTCACCGAGTGGGCGACGTGGGAGATCCGTGACCTTGAGGACGACGAGAGCATCTACGTGGTCGGCTACCCCGATGGCCAGGCGATGCACACGAGCCGCGGCCACTTCTGGGGTCCCACCGCAGACGACGTCGGCGACACGGGCGAAGATGTGTGGGAACTCGAAGCTGAGGTCCACCCCGGAAGCTCCGGCTCACCCCTTTACGCCGAAGACGGCGTGGTGGTGGGGACCATCTATGCCGGCGACGACCACGGTTACGCGATGGCATGGCCGAACACGTATCTCAAGGATCTACTCGACGGCACCGTGGTCTGGTTGCCGAACGAGCCCTCCTGCTGAGCCGTCTCCGGTCTCTGCGTCCTGACTGAGACTCGCGACTCCTACTGCGCTTCGCGGAGGCGCAGTTCAAGTCCGTCGACGCGGTCGGCCACCACTTGCGATGCCGCGAGCGCCTCATGAACCCGACGCACGGCGTCGTCCACTTCCACGCGCTCAAGCCCCGGAACGAGAGAGACGACGACGGCAACTTCAGCGGCACGCCCCGGCGCGGCATCGATGCCGCGCACCTGGGCATCGAGCGGAACAGCGTCGATGATCGCGTCGCGCACGTCCGAGGCGACGACCCCTTCAATGACTGCCGGATGCCACGGCTCGCCCTGGCCAAGCGCCCACACAGCGGGGCGCGGGACGATGACCGAGTCGCGGGCGGGATTGAGCACCATGACGCTCCAGCCCTCAGCGACGGCTGCCAATGCCGCGCGCGGTCCTTCGGCCGGGATGGGGCGAGCCTCAGAATTCCATGCGGCCATCGCTTCAACATCCGTGAACACCGGCAGCGCCGCACGGCCATCCGGAGTCTGCAAGGCCACGACGCCTGTCGAGGCAACGTGATCTTGCTCAAGTCCGTGCTTGCCCACGACCCGCTGCTCGCCGTGCGCCAACACGGGCACCAAGACGCGCGCGTATGCCAACGCGTCAACGACCTCTGACAACGGTGCGCGAGAACTCGCGAAACGAATCAGTGCCTGGGCGAGACGAGCGTCCGCCGTGCCGTCGTCGTCAGCAAAGATCGACTCCGGGATCTCCTTGAGCGGCTCCCCCGGTGTGTGTCCCGCATGGTCGTTCATAGCGCAAGCCTAGGCGCGAGGTGCGACGCGACGGCACCGATTACGAGGGCCGCCCGGCGACGTCGAGCGCCTCCGGCAACGTGAAGTTGCCGTTGTAGAGCGCCTTGCCGACAATCGCTCCCTCGACACCCAGCGGGGTGAGGCTGCGAATCGCCTCGATGTCGGCGAGCGAGGAGACGCCGCCTGACGCCACCACGGGAGCCGTGGTCGCTTCGCACACCTGGCGCAGCAGCTCGAGGTTGGGCCCGCTCAGCATGCCGTCCTTGCGCACATCAGTCACCACGTAGCGGGAGCATCCAGCCGCGTCGAGGCGCGCGAGCACCTCCCACAGGTCGCCGCCGTCCTTGGTCCAGCCACGCGCGGCGAGCGTGGTGCCGCGCACGTCGAGTCCCACGGCAACACGGTCGCCGTAGCGGTCGATGGCCGAGGCCGTCCACACCGGGTCCTCGAGCGCAGCCGTGCCGAGGTTCACTCGTGCACAGCCGGTCGCCATCGCCCGCTCAAGTGAAGCGTCGTCACGGATGCCGCCGCTCATCTCCACCTTGACGCGTTCGCCCACCTTCGCCACAACGTCGGCCAGCAATGCGGCGTTGGTGCCGCGGCCGAAAGCCGCGTCGAGGTCGACGAGGTGAATCCACTCCGCGCCGCCGTTCACCCAGTCGAGAGCGGCGGACAGCGGGTCGCCGTAGCTGGTCTCAGAACCGGCCTCACCCTGCGTCAAACGGACGGCTTGGCCGTCAGCAACATCCACGGCGGGCAAGAGCTCGAGGCGGGGCAGGTCGGTCATGATCTCGCTTTCTGAGTCTTTGGCGGGACCAGGCTACCCCGGTCGCGCAGCTACGAAAGCGTCGCGACCCAGTTCTTCAGGAGGTGAAGGCCCGCCTCACCCGACTTCTCCGGGTGGAACTGCGTGGCGCTCAGCGGACCATTCTCAACGGCTGCGACAAAGCGGTCAGTCTGATGCGCGTTTCCAGCGAGCGACCACGTGACCCGTGGCGCGGCGAAACGACCCGTGTGTTCCGTGGTGCCGAGCGGGAACTCGCGGGCGCCGTACGAGTGAACAAAATAGAAACGCTCGCCCTCGACGCCGTCAAAGAGAGTGCTGCCCTCCGGCACGTCGACCTCGGCCCAGCCCATGTTCGGAATGATCGGCGCTTGGAGCGGCTCGATCACACCGGGCCACTGATCGAGGCCAGCGCTCTCCACTCCGTGCTCCACGCCGCGCTCGAACATCACCTGCATGCCCACACAGATGCCAAGCACCGGGCGGCCCCCGGCAAGGCGGCGGCCCACGATGATGTCGCCCCGCACCTGGCGCAGCCCCTCCATGCAGGCAGCAAACGCGCCGACGCCGGGGACCACCAGCCCGTCAGCATTCTCGGCCGTCTCGCGATCGGCGGTCAGCGTGACCTCCGCCCCCACGTGCTCAAGAGCGCGCACCGCCGAGCGAACATTGCCGAAGCCGTAATCGAGGACGGTGACGCGAGGCATGGGGAAATCCTAATGCCGGGCTAGGACTGCGCCTTCTTCGCCTTCCGCGCCAGTTTGCGCAGTTCTCGGAACGCCTTGAAGCGGCTCATTCGCGCGCTGAAGACCTTGTCACGGTGTGTCTCAGCAAGCTCGTCGATGGTCTGGCTCCCCGCCATCAACGTGGTGACCACACCCGGAGCCTCATTGAGAGCAAGGCCGGGAGGAAGCGACGTCTCCTTCCGTCCCGCCTGGTATCTCCACACACTCACCTGGCCGTCACGGCGTTCAAGTGCGAGCAGCGGGTGCTCCTTCGCAAAGCCCGAGACGGCCGCGGCGAGGATGTCAACGGCGCCAGGGGCAGCGTCGTCCAGCACCGCCATCGCCCCTGCCGACGTCTCAATCACCTGACCCCGCGTGCCGTTGAGTGCACACAGCGCAGCCAATACGCGACCGCTTGGGATGGGCGTGAGAATCGCGGCAATCGCGTCCTCACGCGGCTCCGCGACGTCCGACGCCGGGGCCTCCTCACTCACAGCGCGCCCTTGGTGGACGGGATTCCCTCCACGCGAGGGTCCGGTGCGACGGCCGCGCGCAGGGCGCGAGCGAGAGCCTTGAACTGCGACTCGACGATGTGGTGCGGGTCGCGGCCTGCGAGCACGCGCATGTGGATGCAGATGCCCGCGTGGTGCGCGATCGACTCAAGCACGTGGGCCGTGAGCGAACCGGCGTAGTTGCCGCCGATGAGATGCGTGGCCTGGCCGGCAGGCTCACCCGTGTGGACGCAGTACGGGCGTCCCGAGACATCGACAACGCACTGCGCGAGCGACTCATCGAGAGGAACCAAGGCGTCGCCAAAGCGCGAAATCCCCGCCTTGTCGCCGAGCGCCTCCTTGAGGGCCTCACCGATGCAGATCGCCACATCCTCAACCGTGTGATGCGAGTCGATGTGAACGTCACCGGTGGCGCGCACCGTGAGGTTCATGAGGCTGTGCTTGCCGAGCGCGGTCAACATGTGGTCGTAGAACGGCACTCCCGTGCTGATCTCCGTACGGCCCGTGCCGTCGAGGTCGAGCTCAACGAAAACGCTCGATTCGCTCGTGCTTCGCTCAATACGGCCGGTACGGCCGGTGGTCTCGGTCATGAGGTCACCTCCAGAAGGGCATTGCGGAACATGGCCATCTCGCGGGCAGTGCCGATCGACACACGCAAAAAGCCCTCGGGCCCCGTGACACGAATCAGCACACCGCGTTCAAGCAACTCAGTGAAGATCCTCTCGCGATCTGGGAAAGAACCAAAAAGCACGAAGTTCGCGTCGGTGTCCGCGACCGTGTACCCCTGTGCACGCAGCCAGTCAACGGTGTCGTCCCGTTCGGCACGAATCTCGTCGACCTGACCCTGAAGCTCACGGTGGTGAGCAAGCGCCGCCCTCGCGGCAGCCTGAGTGATCGCGCTCAAGTGGTACGGCAGGCGCACGATCCGGAGCACGTCGATGACGTCGCGGCTTGCCGCCAGGTAACCGAGGCGCCCACCCGCGAGCGCAAATGCCTTCGACATCGTGCGAGACACCGCAAGGTTCGGCGTCTCGGGCAGCAGCGTTGCGGCGCTCGGCACGCCGCGCCGGCGGAACTCTGCATACGCCTCGTCCACGACAAGGATCGAGCCGCCCTCGACCCGCGCGCATGCATCAGCAAGGCGGCGCACCTCGTCAAGCGACAGCGCGGTGCCCGTCGGGTTGTTCGGGCTCGCGACGATGACGAGGGATGGCTCGCGTTCAACGATCGCCTCGATCGCGGCATCAATGTCGATGCGGAAGTCATCACGGCGCGGCAACGTGACGTAGTCGGTGAGAGTGTCACGCGCATACTCGGGGTACATCGAGTACGTCGGCGCGAAACTCAAGGTGGTCCGGCCCGGGCCGCCAAAGGCCTGGTGGAGGTGAAGCATCACCTCATTCGAGCCGTTCGCTGCCCAGATGTTGTGCGGCTCAAGGAAGTCAACGTGGCTCTCAACCCCGAGGTAGTGAGCAAGATCCACACGGAGCGCGGTGAAGTCGCGATCCGGGTAACGGTTGAGCCCCTCGGCAGCCTTGCGAACGGCCGACGCGATGGCGTCGACCACGGCGGACGGTGGCGCGTAAGGGTTCTCGTTGACATTCAGCCGCGCCGGCACCTCTTCCTGAGGTGCGCCGTACGGCGAAAGGCCCCTGAGTTCAGGGCGAATGGGCAGCGTCATGCCCGAAGTCTAGTGGCGGGGCTGCGGTGGCTCAGGCGCGGTGCGAACGCCAGCCGTGGGGCCAGCGCCGCGCGTCGACGGGAGCGTGCAGCGGCCGGCGAGCTGGGCGCTGCCTACGTCGTGAGCCGCGCGGCAATCGCCTCGCCGTGTGCTGGGAGGTCCTCAGCGTTTGCCAAGGCGATGGCGTGCGGGCCTACCTCAGCCAAAGCGTCGGCGTCGTACTCGACGATCGACACGGCGCGGAGGAAGCTCGTCACACCCAGGCCCGATGCAAAGCGGGAGGTGCCGCCCGTCGGCAGCACGTGATTGGAGCCGGCGATGTAGTCGCCAAGCGGCACGGGGCTGTGCGGGCCAACGAAGATCGCGCCCGCGTTGCGGATGCGCGTGGCCACCTGCGCAGCGTCGCGCGTGTGGATCTCAAGGTGTTCAGCACCGTACGCATCGGCCACCTGGATCGACTGGTCAAGAGAGTCGGTGAGGATGATCGCCGACTGGACGCCACCGAGCGCTTCCTTTGCGCGAATGTCGTGCTTCGTCGCGCCCACGAGCTCAGCGAGGCGCTCCCCCACGCGCTCAGCGATGTCCTGCACATGAGTGATGAGCACCGAGCCCGCGAGCGGATCGTGCTCCGCCTGGCTGAGGAGGTCGTAGGCCACAAACGTCGGATCGGCCGTGTCATCGGCGATGACCGCAATCTCCGTGGGGCCTGCCTCAGCGTCGATGCCGACCGTGCCGCTCACCGCCCGCTTCGCGGCCGCAACGTAGACATTGCCCGGACCGGTGATGACGTCGACGGGCTCGCACAGCGTCGTCCCGCCCGTTGCGGTGGCACCATAAGCGAGCATGCCGATCGCCTGCGCACCACCGACGGCGTAGACCTCGCTCACGCCGAGCAGGGCACACGCCGCGAGGATCGTGGGGTGGGGGGCGCCGTGGAAGGCGGCCTGGGGCGGGCTCGTCACGGCAATCTCCGTGACGCCCGCGGCCTGCGCCGTCACCACGTTCATCACCACCGAGCTCGGATACACGGCGAGGCCACCCGGAACGTAGAGACCGACGCGGCTGACGGGGATCCACCGCTGACGCACCGTGGCGCCAGGGGCGAGCTCGACTTCTGTCGGCTGCGGCACGGTTGCCTCATGGAAGGCCCGCACGCGGCGGATTGCCTCTTCGAGCGCTGCCCGGACCGTTGGGTCAAGGGTCGTGAGGGCGTTCTCGATCTGCTCCGCCGGGACCCGGAGCGATTCGGGCACCACGCCGTCAAAGCGCTCGCCGTGTTCGCGCAGCGCCGCTTCGCCGCGTGCCCGCACGTCCGCGAGGAGCGGGCGCACGGTTTCGAGCGCAGCGTCGATGTCGATCTCGGCGCGCGGGACCACGCCCAACAGCTCACGCATGGACAGGTTCTGACCGCGAAGATCGATGCGCCTCAACACGGCGCCAGCCTACCCGCCCCCACCCCACCCGCGTTTGCGGTGAGTTGTTGGTGGGAACCAGCCCTCCCCACGCCGTTTGCGGTGAGTTGTTGGTGCGTCCGGGCGATCCGCGCACGTTTGCGGTGAGTTGTTGCCGGCAGCGAAGCCGGACACTACGCCGCCAATGCCCGTCGCCGAGCCGTCATCACCGCAAGCACTCGGGCGCGGACCGCTTCGGGGGAGCTGACCACCATCCGATGCGTAATCCGCAACGTGTGGATCCCGGCAGACGCGAGTGCCAGGTCACGGGCCCTGTCCGCCTCCCATTGGTCTGGCGATTGGTGGTACCGCTTGCCGTCAAACTCGATAGCGAGCAGAGCGTCGGCGTCAAACGCATCAAGCCGGTACCTGGCGCCGTCGACATCAACACGGACCTGGCGCTCGAGGTGCGCGAACTCGGGGCCAGTGAGCACGTCACGCATTCCTCGGAGTTCAAGCGGGCTCTCGATGCCCTGACTGTGAAATGTCAGCGCCTTGATCAGCTCGCGCCTGCCCTTCGCGTAAGGTGCCGCGTCGACGGCCTCCGCAACTTCACCTGCATCGATGTCGCGGTGGGCAAGCACTGTCAGCGCCGTGCCGAGACGGGCGGACGGCGCAATCTCGCGCATGGCGTGCACGAGCGCCCACGGGGGCTCCGCAATCATCAGGTCATTGAGCGCCCATGTCGGCACCCGCACACTGCAGCGGTAGTACGTGACCCCGTGCGGCACGCGGGTCGCGTGGTGGTGACGGCCGATCGCAAGCACCACCAGCGTCGGCGGCTCCTCGAGAAGTCCGCTGAGGAACAACGCCGCCTGACCCGTGATTGCGCCACGGGATCCTGTTGCTTTCACGGCGGCTTCGGCGCGGATCGTAACCGAGTTCGCAAAGGCCGCGGGTGCGTAGATATCGCGCACCATGCGGACGATCCGCCCTCTCGCCACCGCTATTCGTGCGTGGTGTTCGCCGTGTGCGTGCACCAGCTCATCCCACGTGGCGGTCCACGGGCGCACGGCCGCTTGGCTCCATGGCAGGGGACGATGCGGCTCGGTCACTCTCGAAGGATGGCGGGAACTGCTCACCCGTGTGGGTCTCGCGGCCGACGCTGTGGAGAAGGATCTCCGATCGGGCGCCAACAACACGCCGCACGTGAGCACGTGGGGACGCGTGGCCGCCAATACGTCACCGCAAACGGCCCCCGAAGGTCCGATTTGCTCCAACAAGTCACCGCAAACCCTGGGGGGTGGGCGGGTTGGGGCGCGGGTGGGGTGTTATGGCGCGAGGCAGTTGGGGCCCAGGGCTGCCTTGAGGTCTCCGTACAACGCGGAGGACTTCGCAACGCGGTATTGATCACCGAGGCGCATCGTGAGCGGCTTGTCGCCACCGGTGAGGATCATCCGCACCTCGACGGGCCCTGGGTGGGAGGCGAGAATGCCCTTCACCTCTTCAACGAGCGGCGGCGTCACCCGTCCAGCGGGCACCGTGATCGACACCGGCGCGTTGTCGACCACGTTGACGTTCGGGATTCGCAGGTCCATTGCGGAGTACTGCAGTCCCCCATCGCCGCGTTCGCGCGTGCGCACCTTGATTGCCACAACGGCGTCCTCCACGAGGTCCCGCGCATACGTGTCATACGTCTTTGCGAAGAACGACACCTCGCACTCACCCGTCATGTCCTCGAGAACAACGAGCGCGTAGGCATTGCCAGACTTCGCGATTCGGCGATCGACGCGGGTGATGAGGCCCGCGAGGACGATCTGCTCGTTGTCGCCGACGCCGTGGGCGGGTGTCGCGTTGAGGATCTGGTGGGTTGCTTCGGACCGGAGCACATGGTCGAGACCCGAGAGCGGGTGATCGGACACATAGAGGCCGAGCATCTCGCGCTCAAGGTTGAGAAGCGTCTTCTTGTCCCACTCGTCGAGCTCAGGCACCTTGACGGACACGCCTCCACCGAGGTCGGCATCGCCGCCGAACAGGTCGAACTGACCTGTCGCCTCTTGGCGCTTCACACCGACCACGGCATCGACTGCCTGCTCGTGGATCGTGTTGAGAGCACGGCGTGTGTGGCCAAGCGAATCGAAGGCCCCCGCCTTGACCAGCGAGTCGATGGTGCGCTTGTTGCACACCGAGGCCGGCACTTTGTCGAGGAAGTCGGGGAAGGACTCGTACCGCCCCTTGTCCTCGCGTGCTCGCCAAATCTCGTTCACGACATTTGTGCCGACATTGCGCACAGCCGACAGGCCAAATCGGATGTCGTCACCGACCGCCGAGAAGTTCGCCTTTGAGTCATTGACGTCCGGCGGGAGCACGGTGATGCCCATGCGACGACATTCGGCCAGGTAAAGGGCCATCTTGTCTTTGTCGGTCCCCACGGAGGTGAGCAGGGCCGCCATGAACTCGGTGGGATAGTGCGCCTTGAGGTACGCAGTCCAGAAAGACAGCACGCCGTACGCCGCCGTGTGTGCCTTGTTGAAGGCGTAGTCGGCAAACGGAACGAGGGTGTCCCACAGCGCCTTGATCGCCGCCTCGGAGTACCCCCGCTCACGCATACCGGCGCTGAACGGCTCGAACTCCTTGGCAAGGATCTCAGGCTTCTTCTTGCCCATCGCGCGTCGCAACAGGTCTGCCGCTCCCAGCGAGTAGCCGGCGACAATCTGCGCGATGCGCTGCACCTGCTCCTGATAGACGATCAGACCGTAGGTGACGTCGAGCACCTCCTTGAGCGGCTCCTCAAGCTCAGGGTGGATGTAGTCGACAGGCTGACGACCGTTCTTGCGCTCCGCATAGTTCGTATGCGAGTTCATGCCCATGGGGCCAGGCCGGTACAGCGCGAGCACGGCGGAGATGTCTTCAAAGCTGTCTGGCTTCATTTGCCGCAGCAAGGAGCGCATCGCCACGCCATCGAGTTGGAACACCCCCAAGGTGTCGCCGCGGCCAAGCAGCGCAAAGGTCTCGTCGTCTTCAAGCGGGAGATCTTCAAGGACGAGTGGGTCCTTGCCGTTGCTCACGATGTTGTCGAGCGCATCGTCGAGAATTGTGAGGTTGCGCAGGCCAAGGAAGTCCATCTTGACTAGGCCAAGCGCTTCACATGTGG
>CAZRHL010000045.1:0-13475 GCA_964600005.1 uncultured Demequinaceae bacterium | reverse complement strand
GGGAGCGTCCGTGGGGGTTGTCGGGGTGACAGGAGCCGCCGTCGCTACCCGCTCGTCCCTCGCGGGGCGCTCCGGCTCCCAGCATCCTGTGCAGCCCCGACAACGAGAAAACCGCCTCGGCTTCGCCGGGCGGTTTCTCGTGTGTCGGGGTGACAGGATTTGAACCTGCGGCCTCTTCGTCCCGAACGAAGCGCGCTACCAAGCTGCGCCACACCCCGTGAAAAGCCTGCTTAGGATATCTGACCCGCGAGGCTCCCGTGAAATCGGCTTGTGCGCACTCAGGCGCGCGGCCCCAATGTCAGCACCGTTGCCTCAGGTCGGCACGCGAATCGCACCGGCGCGAACGGCGACGTGCCGAGTCCCGCACTCACGTGCAACCACGGCGAATCGGGATCATCGAGGTCGCCAGGCCAGCGTGAAAGGCCCTTGACCCGAGCGGCGTCGAGGTCACAGTTGGTCACGAGCGCCCCATAGAAAGGCACGCACACCTGGCCGCCGTGAGTGTGGCCCGCGAACATCATGTCGACGCCGTCGTCGACGAGCGCACCAAGTGCACGGGCGTAGGGTGCGTGGACCACACCGAGGTGAAGGTCACCCTTCGCACCCCCGCCCGCCGGCATCGCATCGCGGCCGATGTGGGGATCGTCCATGCCAACCGCAGTGAGCGTGAGGCCACCAACGGTGAGCTCCGCACGCGCATTGTTGAGGTCATGCCAGCCCGCGTCGAGGAACACCGTGCGGAGGTCCTCAACAGGCAATGCGGTGCGCTGAGAACGCAGCCGTGACGGACCGCCAAAGTACTGCAGGGGGTTGACCGGCTTGGGGCCCCAGTAGTCGTTTGACCCGAACACAAAGAGACCCGGACGTAGCAAGAGGGAGGCGTAGGCCTCCGCGACCGTCGCCACAGCGTCGGCGTGGGCGAGGTTGTCACCGGTCACCACAACGAGATCGGGCTCACACTCCTGCGCCAACGACGCCACCCACTCGACCTTGTCACGTTGGGCAGGCGTGATGTGGAGGTCTGACAGGTGCAGCACCGTGAGAGGCTTCGCCCCGGCGGGGAGCACAGGCACGCTGACGCGACGCACGGTGAAGGCACGGGCCTCAACGAGTCCCCACGCCAATCCCGCCGCACCCGCGAGCGCGACGCCGCCTGCGAGGCGGCCCAGGGCGCTCACGGCTTAGCCGCCACCGCCGCCGCCGGGTCCGCCGCCACCCGGACCACCGCCGCCGCCTGGGCCGCCGCCGCCTGGGCCGCCGCCACCAGGTCCACCTGGACCTGGGTCGGGCGTCGGGTCCCAACCGTTCGACGGGTTGTTTGGTGTCCAGCTCGCAGGCGGCCATGCGCCACCCCACCAGTCAGAGGGCGCCGTCAGCGGGTCCCAGCCGGATGGCCAGTTGTACCACCAGCTCGGATACGCATCGGTCGACAGGTAGTACGTCACCGTGCCGCCAACGGTCATGAGGGTGCCCGGTGCCGGGTCCTGCAACACGATGGTGCCCTCAGGGGTACCTGGCCGGTAGATCAGCTCCGGCGACTTCGCGTAGTGGAAGCCAGCGTCGTTGATCGCGTTCTGCGCTTCCTTCTCCGTGAGGCCCGTCGACACCACATCCGGAACGGGGTTCTGCACACCGTTCATGATCTGCGAGGTCGGCTCGGGGAAGCCCTCAGCGGGGTACTTCTGCGCGGCACGCACCATGAAGTCGTACCAGACCGGACCACCGAGGTCAGCGCCATACCAGTAGCGCAGGCGCTTGCCGCCGATCGTCATGCCCTGCAGCGCCTGGTCAACCTCAGCGTTGCCGCCCCACGCCGCGGCGACAAGGTACGGGGTGTAGCCGACGAACCACAGGTGCTTGTTCTCCTGCGACGTACCGGTCTTGCCCGCAGAGGGCATGCCGATGTTGAGGCGCTTGCCTGTGCCGTAGTCCATCACCTTTGTCATCGCATAGGTGACACCGTCGGCGACGTCTTGGCGGATCGCCTGCGTGCAGGACACATCCGGCGGCTTCACCTCATCGCCGTTGTCGAAGTACGCAGGGCTGCCGTCGAGATTGGTGATCTCGAGGATCGCGCGGGGCTCACAGTGGACGCCCCGGTTGGCGAAGGTCTGGTACACCGAGGCCATCGTCAACGGCGATGCGTTCTGCGTTCCAAGGGAGATCGACGGCACCGTCTCGATCTCGGCACCATCTGCGCGCTCGAAGCCAAGGGCGACGGCCATGTCACGGATATCGCACAGGTCAAGAGCGTGAGCCATCGACACGTACGCCGTGTTGACCGAGTATGCAGTGGCGTCGAGCACGGACGTCTGACGGTTCTCCGACGCCTCGACGTTGCCCGGGCTCCACCGCAGCGGGGTGTACGGAGCGCCACACGCACGGAACTCACCGTCGGTGTAGGTGCGCTGATATCCGGAGACGACCTCGCGCAGCGCGTGGCCCGCGTCAAGCCATGCGGCGAGGATGACGGGCTTGAAGGATGATCCGGGCGAGAAGCCTCGCGAACCGCCGAGGTCACGCGATACCGCCAGGTTGATCGCCGTCGAGTACGGCGCCTTTGATGTGGGGTCGAAGTAACGGTTCTGGGCCATCGCGACGATGTTGCCCGTCTTCACCTCAAGCGCGGCGAGTGCGTCCTCAATGCCCGAGGGATCATCGATCGGTGCGTGCTTGCGCACCGAGTCGTTCGCGTAGATCTGCATGTCAACATCGAGCGTGGTGATGATCCGCAGACCGCCGTTGTAGAGCAGGCGCTTGCCCTCACCACGGAAGTCCTCGTGCTGCGTGATCACCTTGGTGACGTATTCACAGAAGAACGGGGCGAGGTCAGAGGCGGCGCATGAGAACTTGGGGGACGTGGGCGCGAGGGTCGACTCGAGCGGAGTGTTCTTGTACGTCGTGTACTCGGCGAGCGTGAGGTGCTTCTGCTCGTACATGCGCTGAAGCACGACGTTCCGACGCTCTTCCGCCTGCTCGGGGAAGCGCAAGGGGTCCCATCGGCTCGGGTTCTGTGTGATGCCCGCGATGGTCGCCGCCTGAATCGCGTCGAGTTCCTTGGCTGGCACACCGAAGTACAGCTGAGCAGCGGCCTCGACGCCATACACACTCGGTCCGTACTGCGCGATGTTGAGGTACTGCTCAAGCACCTGCTCCTTGCCGCAGTCAACGCCCGGGTTGTCGCCGGAGCACTCGGTGCCGTACTCCTTGTTCAGCTTGTCCTCGTACGCCATCGCCATGCGCCACTCGCGGATCTTGCGGGGCAGCGTCGGCTCAATGGCTTCGTCGATCGCCTTCTGGCGCTCGACCTCATCCTCGATGTTCTCGGCGGCCTGGATCAGCGTGTTCTTCACCAGCTGCTGCGTGATGGTCGACGCACCGCGGGTTGAGTCGGACCCAAGGTTGTCCTTGGCTGCGGCGAGCAGACCTTCGCCGTCAACGCCGTGGTGGAGCCAGAAGCGCTTGTCCTCAACGTCGATCTGCGCCTTCTGCATCCACGGCGAAATCTCCTCGAGCGGCACAACGACACGGTTCTGCGTGAAGAAGGTCGCGAGCAAGGTGGTGCCGTCGCTCGCGTAAATGCTTGAGGCCTGGGGCAGCGTGGTCTGGTTGAACTCCTCGGGCAGCGCCTCGAACAGCTCGGCCGTGCCGTTCACCGCCTGGCCCGCAACCGTCACGGCCGGGAGCGCCAGTCCGGCAACGAGCACTCCGCCCATGACCGAGAACAACATGAAGCCCAAGAGCGAGGTCACCAATTGCAGCAACGTGACCCGCCCGTCGCGTCGCGCGCGGTCGGCAGTAAACAAACCCATGGGAGAACCTTACGTGCTGAGCAGCGTGGACCGTCGTGCCAACGTGCAAGAGACGCTCCCGGTTCCGGGGGGCTACTCTCGTGCCATGACCAAATGGGAGTACGCAACCGTTCCGCTTATTGACCACGCGACCAAGCAGATCTTGGATCAGTGGGGCTCGGATGGTTGGGAGCTGGTGACCGTGATCACCGGTCCCACGGGTGGTCTCGTCGCCTATTTGAAGCGAGAACTCGCGTGAGCCATTCGGAGCGGCTTGCCGCTGCGGGAATCACCTTGCCTGAGGTTGCAGTGCCGGTCGGCTCGTACGTTCCGGCCCTCCGCCACGGCGACACCATCTCGACGTCCGGCCAGTTGCCCTTTGTCGAGGGCGTCCTCATTGCGACAGGCATCGTCGGTGAGACGGTGGCACCAGAGATCGCGGCGAACTGTGCGCGTCAGGCCGCGCTGAACGCGGTGGCGGCTGCGGCCGACGCTGCAGGCGGCATCGACAACATCGCGTCAGTCGTGCGACTCGTGGGCTACGTCGCGTCGGGTCCGGGCTTTGGCGGTCAGCCGGCGGTGATGAACGCGGCGTCAACGCTGATGACGGAGATCTTCGGCGACGCGGGCATCCACATCCGCTCTGCGGTGGGGGTGTCGTCCTTGCCGCTCGGCTCGCCGGTTGAGGTCGAGCTCACCGTCGCGGTGCGCGCGTAACAAGTTCGGTGCGCAAGGGGGCGCTCTTAGCGCGAGCGCGCACGGAGCCTTTCGGGCTCGTACACCTCGACAGCTCCGATGTGCACGTCGATCCACCCACGTGACGCGAAGTCTGCAAGCGCCTTGTTCACGGTCTCGCGGGAGGCGCCAACCAACTGCGCCAGCTCTTCCTGTGTAAGGCCGTGGCGCACCGTGACGTGTCCGCGCTCCATGCGTCCAAAGCGGTGACCGAGGTCGAGAATCGCCTTGGCAACACGGCCGGGCACGTCGGAGAAGATGAGGTCCGCCATCGTGTTGGACGTGCGGCGGATGCGCTGCGCCAGTGCCCGGAGCATGTGTCGGCTCATGTCGAGGTGACTGTCCAGCCACTCATCCAAGGTGTCTTTGGGAAGTTCGTACACCACCGAGTCTTCAACCGCGTGAGCGCGCGACATGCGCGGCCCCGGGTCAAAGACACTGAGTTCCCCAAACATGTCGCCCACACCAAGGAGAGCCAAGAGGTTCTCGCGGCCGTCGCGGGCGGTCCGGGCCAGCTTCACCTTGCCGCGCACAATGACGTACATCGCGTGGCCGTCGTCGCCTTCGCGGAAGATCGTCTCTCCGCGAGACACCTCGCGTCGCGTCATCGTGGCGATGAGTGAACGCGCGTTCTCGGCGTCCATCCCACCGAAGAGGGGCGCGGATCGCAGCAGCTGTTCTTCACGAGGATTCTCAGCCATGGCTCACCTTCGGCCTCACGGACGCGCGATGCGCCTCTCCCATTGCTTTCACCACGTCTGCTGTCACAGTCTCCAGGTTGTCACTTACCCGAGCCTCATATGAAGCAAGGCGCGCGGCGAGTGCATCGATGCGCTCGATGCTACCTGGTATCCCCTCCTCGTGAACGTCCCACACCGCCGTCGAAAGCTCTGCGGATGTCGGAGCGTCGGCTGCGAGCGCCTCCCACGCGGCGTCCAAGTCGACTGCGCCGGTCTCGCCGGGAAAGGCGATTCGGGCGACAAGCAGGTCGCGGCGGGCTTGAAGGAGCCGCGCCCACCACCGGATGCGGGCAAGTTCGCGGCGCATTTCCCGACGCTGGTGGCGCAACTGCGCGAGGCGTACGTCAAGCATCGTCATCTGGCGCACCACCCTCCGTCTCAGCTGCCGTCTGTCCGCCTGCTGTATCGGCGCGCGCATGGGCCACCTTGAGACTCGACCGAGGCGTGGCGCCGCCTACAGTGGGGCACATGGCTGCTCGCTCCGCCCTCCCGGTCGCTGTCGAGGGTGAAGAACCGTCCGTCGCGCTCGTGCGCCGCGCCCGACGCATCAACCGCGAGCTTGCGCTCGTCTACCCGGACGCGACGTGCGAGCTCGACTTCGAGACGCCTTTCCAGTTGCTCGTCGCCACCGTGCTGAGCGCCCAGTGCACCGACGTGCGGGTCAATCAAGTGACCCCCGCGCTCTTCGCGCACTATCCCGACGCCGTGGCCATGGCGGGCGCGTCACGCGACAGTCTCGAGGAGTTGATCAGGCCCACGGGCTTCTTTCGCTCGAAAGCGACAAGCCTCCTTGAACTCTCGCGCGACATCGTCGAACGCCACGATGGAGAGGTGCCCGGCCGGCTCAAGGATCTGGTGGAACTGCGCGGGGTTGGGCGAAAGACGGCGAACGTCGTCCTCGGCAATGCATTTGGCGTGCCGGGCATCACCGTTGACACGCACATGGGCCGGCTTGCTCGGCGCCTTGGGCTCACCGTCAATGAAGATCCGGTGGTGGTGGAACGCGATCTCAACGCGCTCATTGAGCGCAAAGAGTGGACGCTGTGGTCCCACCGGGTGATCTTTCACGGCCGCCGCCGCTGCACGGCGCGCAGGCCCGACTGCAGCGGCTGTGAGATCGCCGCGTTGTGCCCGTCAGCGGGCAGCGGGCGCTGACCGACTCTCGAACACCCTGCGGTAGTGGCGGTCGCGCCAAGCAAGGATCGTCGAGCCGACGATGGCAGCGGTAAGCGACCCGACGAGCACTGACATCTTCACTTCCATCACCCGCTCGCCAGCGAATGCGAGGTCGCCGATAAGGAGCGACACCGTGAATCCGATCCCACCCAGGCACGCCATGCCGAGCACGTCCCACCAGCTGAGCCCGCGGTCGAGCCGGGCGCGCGTGAAGGTTGCGACGAGGAAGGTGAAGAGCAGGATGCCAGCGGGCTTGCCGATGACGAGGCCCACCACCACACCTTGAGCGACGGGGTCGCGCACAGCGTCGGCCACCACGTTGCCGTCAATCCCCACACCGGCCGCGAACAACGCGAAGATCGGCACCGCGACGCCAGCGGAGACGGGCCGCCACAGGTGCTCCCAGTGCTCGGCAAGGCTGTGATGCTCACCCGGGCGCGTGACCGCGGGGACCACCATGCCGAGCGCGACACCAGCGATCGTGGCGTGCACACCAGAGGCATGCATGAAGCCCCACGTCAGCAATGCGAGCGGAATGAGGAGCCACGGGCTCTTGTGTCCGCGGCGCAGCAACCACCAGAAGATGACGATGCACACGCCCGCCGCGCCGAGCCATCCCATCGCAAGGGTGTCGGTGAAGAACACGGCGATGACGATGATCGCCAAGAGGTCATCGACCACGGCAAGTGTGAGAAGGAAAGCACGTAGCGCGGTGGGCAGCCACCGGCCCACGAGGCCCAGCAATGCGACAGCAAAGGCAATATCGGTTGCCACAGGCACCGCCCAGCCTGCATGTGACCCCGTGTCGCTCATCGAGTTGATGAACAGGTACAGCGCTGCGGGAACGATCATTCCGCCCACGGCAGCAACGATTGGCACAATCGCCGTCGACGGGCGGCGAAGTTCGCCCGCGACAATCTCGCGTTTCAGTTCGAGACCCACCACAAAGAAGAAGATCGCGAGCAGGCCATCCTTCGCCCACTCCGCGAGGCTGAGGTCGAGATGGAGCGCACTCGGGCCAACAACGGTGTCCTTGAGCGACTCGTACGCATCGCCCCCAGGCGAGTTCGCCCAGATCAGCGCAATCACGGCTCCAGCGAGCAGCAGCACACCTCCCGCGCGTTCGGTGCGCAAGATCTCAGCGATGGAACGCTCAGTCGACGGTGAGAGGCGGCTGAACAGGCGGGCGGCGCGGGATGGGGCCATACGAGTGACTTTCGAGGGGATAGAAATCTGCCGACGTTAGGCGTTCGCTGGTTGCGACGTGCCAGCCGGATCGGCGGTTTGCTTGGTGGGCAAGGGATCAAAGCGGTACCCCACGTTGCGCACCGTGCCAATGAGCTGTTCATGCTCGGCGCCCAACTTGGCGCGCAAGCGACGGACATGCACGTCAACGGTACGCGTGCCGCCGTAGTAGTCAAAGCCCCACACTTCTTGAAGCAACTGGTCGCGGGTGTACACGCGGCCTGGGTGCTGCATGAGGTACTTGAGGAGTTCAAACTCTTTATAGGTGAGGTCGAGGGGGCGGCCGCGCAATCGGGCCGTGTAGCCACCGACATCCACTGTCAGTTCTCCTGAGGAGTACTCAGCCGCCTTCTCAAGCGGGTCAACAAGCGACGCCCGGCCAATGAGCAAGCGGATGCGCGCCTCCACCTCAGCCGGGGAAGCGTCGGCCTGGACAACATCGTCGGCTCCCCATTCGGCCGTGACGATCGACATGCCGCCATCGCGCAGAACGAGAAGGAGCGGCACCGTGACGCCAGTCACCTGAACAAGGCGGCAGTTGTTGCGCGCCTCCGCGAGGTCAAAGCGAGCGTCGATCACAAGGACGTCTGCTTCGAATGCATCGAGCATTGCTGCAGGTTCGGGGGCGACCACGCGGGTCCGGTGGCTGAGGAGCGCGAGCGCAGGAAGTACTGCTGTCGCACCGTCCGTAGACGGAGTCAGCACCAGTAGATCGGCCATGCGAACCTCCGATGGGGTTCACTTTAGCGCGAGCACTCATGCGAGACTTACGCGCGTGAACCCGTTGACGCGTGCCGCAGCCACCTCCGCTGCCGCTGCCGTCATCGCTGGCACCAGCTTGCTCGGCACGCGCTACCTCGCGATCGGCGTTGCCGGCCTTGTTGCTGTCGCCGCGTTCGGCTGGCCGCGCTTGCTCCGGGTGTATCGCCGCCGCGTGTCGAGCGCGATCATCGGCGTTTCGGGATTGTTGTCGATTCTCGCGGTGGGACTTGGCCGCGGTGAACCGTACCTTCGCTACGCCGTTGCCGCCGCCGCCGGCGCCGTCCTCCTTGCGCTTACCGCCGAGGTGTTCTTCCCTTCCCCTAGGGGCCGTGCCATCACCTCCGTCACCGGCATGATGGCGGGCGCAATGGTGGCCGTGTCATCAGCCGCGTGGGTCGCCTCGGCTCGCACGCCGGGTGCCGAGGACCTGGTGGTGGCAGGTGCCGCATGCCTCGCCATTGCGGGCGTCGCGACAATCGTGACGAGCAACTCGCAGATCAATGCGGTCATCTCCATCGTGGCGAGCATCGGCGCGGGCATCGGTCTCGGCTTCGTGTTCCCGTCGATCGGGTGGTACACCGGCATCCTCGTGGGCGCCGCCGCCTCCACCGCGGTGCTCCTTGTCACTGAGCTTGGCGAGCGCGAACCGACGCCTCGCTCTCCCATCGCCGCGATTGCGGCGGGCGTCACCCCCATCCTTGCGTCCGGGGTGCTCGTGTACCTGGGCGGCCGCCTCCTGGTGGGCTGATGCTGCTCCGCCTCCTCGTCATCACCGCCCTCCTTGTGGTGGCGTCGGCAGGGTATGTGTGGTGGAGCCGACGCCAGGGCGTGGTCCGCGACGTCGTGGCGGCAGGAGCGCTCACGCCCACGGAGCTCGGCGGCCCGCGTGGACCGCGCGGCACTCTTGTGCAGTTCTCAACGCCTGTGTGCGCCAAGTGCCCTCCCACCAAACGGCTCCTGCTGCGAGTCGCGGAAGACTACCCGGGCGTCACCCACCTCGAGATCGACGCCTCCGAACACCTCGACCTCGCGCGCAAGCTCGACATCATGCGCACGCCCACCACACTGCTTCTCGACTCCGCCGGCGTGGTGATCTCGCGCATGAACGGCGCCCCCAGTGAGGCACATGTGCGTGAGGCGCTCGACGCGCTTCCCCAGCCTCACGAGTACGAGATCTGATCCTCCGCCATAGACTGCACACGACGTAAGGAGCTGCTGTGTCTTCCTCGAACGACATCCAGATCGACCCGCGTGGCTACCGCTTTGGCGCGCTCATCACCTTTGTGCTCGCGACGGCCTCCCTTGCCTTTGGACCCACCACCACCGGCATCGTGCTCGCCTTCGTGTTGACGGCTCTGTTCGTGCCGGGTGCGGTCGTCGGACCACAGCTCACGCTGCAGTCGTTCCTGTTCCGCAACCTCATCCGTCCCCGCATCGGCCCGCCCGAGGAGACCGAGAGCTTCCGACCGCCGCGATTCGCGCAGCAGATGGGCCTCGCGATGTCGTTGGCCGGCTTCGTGCTTGGACTTCTGGGCGTGGGCGTCGGCTTCTACGTCTTCTTTGGCATGGTGACCGTGGCGTCGTTCCTCAACGGCATCTTCGGCTACTGCCTGGGCTGCGAGATCTACCTGCTCTTCAAGCGGGCCACCACGAAGGCGGCGTGACATGTCACGGCTCGTCGTCAAGGTGACGTGGGGTCCGGAGCGCGCGGAGACGCTCGTGCAGGCCTTCACGGTGGCCGCGACTGCCCTCGCTGCGGGCAAAGAGGTGAGCGTCTGGCTCACCGGCGAGGCCTCGGTCTTCGCCGTGCCCGGCACTGAGGACGTCCACCTGCCACATGCCGCCTCGCTGCTCGAACTGCGCGATGCGGTGCTCGCTGGCGGCACCCTCACCCTGTGCACTCAATGCGCTCAACGGCGTGATATCGGGCTCCACGATGTGATCGATGGTGTTCGCATAGCGGGCGCCGCCACCTTTGTTGAAGAGGCAATGGCTCCGGACACCACGGCGCTTGTCTACTAGCGCCGCCTGGGACCTCGTCAGCGCGGTGCAGTGTGCCTAGGATGGAGGCATCATGACTGGACTCGAAGCCACCTTTACCGCCCTCGCTGGCGTCGCATTTCTTGTGACCGCCTGGGTTGTCGGCGTTGTTGTTTGGCGCGTCGTGAAGGCACCCAAGCGGTGACGTTCACGATCCCCACAGACCTCGCGCCCGAGGTCTACCCCCTCGCTTGGCTTGTCGGCGCGTGGTCCGGGCCCGGCGTCATCGAGTACCCCGGCATCCCCCGCACCGATGTGCGCGCCGATGTCACGTTCGATCACGACGGCGGCCCGTACCTCATCTACCGTGCCACGCTCACCACGATCGGCGCGGACGGCGAGGAAGGCACGATCTGGGCGTCCGAGACCGGTTACTGGAGGGTGCCGCCGGTGGCGCCGGAGGGCGTCGAGGTGGGTGAGAACCAGTTCCCCGTCGAGTTGCTGCTCGCAGACGCCTCGGGCTCCATTGCGATGTACCTCGGCGTCGTAGGCAACGGACGCATCGACCTCGCGACCGACCTCATGGCCCGCTCGAGTTCCGCGCCGGATGTCGGCGGCGCCACTCGTTTGTATGGGCACGTCCACGGCGAACTGATGTTTGCTCATGACATCGCCGCCTTTGGCAACGAGCTCCAGAGTTACGTGTCCGGCCGCATGGCGCGCCAGCCAGCGGAAGCGTAAGGCCTCGCGAATCGTTCACCTCACATGACTGACGTCCTCACCACCTCCCCGCTCCTCAGCCGCCCGGGCGCAGTGCCCGCTGATGGCGCCGACGCTGGGGTTGCGTGGCACTACGGAGATCCGACGGCAGAACAGCGGGCTCTCGCTGCCGGCAAGGCCGTGGTCGATCAATCGCACCTCGGCGTCATCGCGGTGACCGGCCCGGATCGCCTCAGCTGGCTCAACTCCCTCAGCACGCAAGAGGTCGCTTCGCTCACGCCAGGGACGTCGACCGAACTGATGATCCTCAGCCCCAAGGGTCGAATTGAGCACGTGGCCGCCGCTGTGGACGATGGCGAGACCACATGGCTCATCAGCGAGACCGCGCCCGCGCTTGCCACGCATCTTGACCGCATGCGCTTCATGCTGCGCGTTGAGGTCGCCGATGTGACGGCTACGTGGGCCGCAATCGGCGAGCCCGTGAGCGAGGCCGTTTCCGGCGTCGTCACGTGGGTGGACCCGTGGCCGCACATCGGCCCTGGCGGCACCACCTACGTGGAGCCCGGCGCTGCCGAGGGTGAGGCCTGGGCTTGGCGACTTGTCCTCGTGCCGCGCGAGAGGCTTGAGACCGAGGTGGATGCGCGGCTCGCGGCCGGTGCTCTTCTCGCCGGGACGTGGGCGCTTGAGGCGCTCCGTATCGCGGCCCACCGTCCGCGAGTGACCGAGGTCGACGAGGTGTCCTTGCCGCATGAGCTCGACTGGCTGCGCACCGCGGTCCACCTCCACAAGGGCTGCTACCGCGGCCAAGAGACGGTGGCGAAGGTCCACAACGTCGGCAAGCCGCCGCGTCGGCTCACGATGCTCCACCTCGACGGCTCGGGAGCTGACCTGCCTCTGCCCGGTGCACAGGTGCTTGCCGGGGACAGCCCGGTGGGCCACGTGACCGCGGCCGCGCGTCACCACGAACTCGGGCCGATCGCGCTCGCGGTGCTGAAGCGCTCGGTGGACCCGACGCTTGACCTGCTCGTCGAGGGAGAGGCGGGTCCCATTGCCGCCGCGCAAGAGGTGATCGTCAACACGGATGGGCAATCGGCCGACCGCCCGCCCAAGCCCGGCCCCACGATGCGTGGCCTTCTCATGGGCAAGGGTTGCGCCGCCGACGGCGGAGACATGTCCTAGCGACAGCACCCCGGCATTCAATGCGCCACCACCGCGCGCGCAGTTCCGCGCGACACCACACGTCCGTTACGGTGATGCGCGAAGGAGGGCCATGTTCTCTGTCCTGCAATTCGGCGTGGTGATTCTCATCGCCTATGCCGGTTTCATCGGTGCCGTGTGGGCGCTCATCAGTGCCGCGAGCGCGCCTGCGAGCGCCTTCGTGTCAGCAGGCAAGCAGAGCAAGACCCTGTGGGTGGTGCTCACCGCCGCAGCGTCGGCGATTCAGTTCGTCTTTCTGCCGTTCCCCTTCGGCACCGGCAGCGGCCCGCTCAACTTCTTGGGCATCGCCGGTATCGCGATCGCGATCATCTACCACGTGGGCGTGAAGCCCGCGATTGCTCCGTACCGTGGCTACAAGGGGCCGCGCGGTGGCGGCAATCGCAACACGGGCGGCTGGTAGGCACGTTCATGCGAGCGGTACTCCAGCGCGCATCGCGGGCGTCCGTCAGGGTCGACGGCGTTGACGTCGCGGCCTTCGACCGCCAGGGGATCGTTGCTCTCGTCGGCGTCACGCATGACGACGGTCCGGCCGAGGCAGCGTTCATCGCCCGCAAGATCGCGGACGTGCGGATCCTCGATGACGAGCAGTCAGCGGCCGACGCTGGCGCCCCGGTCATCGTCGTCAGCCAGTTCACCCTGTACGGCGACGCGAAAAAAGGACGCCGGCCCACCTGGATCGCCGCCGCTCCTGGTCCGGTGGCCGAGCCCCTCGTGGACGAGGTGGTCGCTCAATTGCGGGAGCGTGGGATCGAGGTGGGGACCGGCGTCTTTGGCGCTCACATGGACGTGAGTCTCACAAATGACGGACCGATCACGTTGCTGCTCGAGACCTAGGCCTTCACCCCGGCGCCGGTACCCGCGCGCTGGCGGACCAGAATGTCGCCTACGTCGCACTCAAGTGCATCGCAGATTGCCGCGAGCGTGGAGAAGCGGATGGCCTTGGCTCGGTCGTTCTTGAGAATCGACAGGTTGACCACCGTGATGCCCACCAGCTCACTGAGCCTCGCGAGAGTCATGCCGCGCGCTTCAAGTAGCTCGTCCAAGCGACAGACGATGCCCGTCTCCTCAACGTCGGCCGGAGTCATACCAAGCCCTCCGTCTCCGCGCG
>CAZRHL010000044.1:4447-13610 GCA_964600005.1 uncultured Demequinaceae bacterium | reverse complement strand
CGGCACCGTAGGCGCGCAGGAGAGCACGGCGCTCCTTCGACATCGACTCGGGCATGGTGAGGACGACCTTGTAGCCACGGGCGGCGCCCACAAAGGCAAGGGCGATGCCGGTGTTGCCGGAGGTCGCCTCGACGATGGTGCCGCCCGGCTGGAGGGCGCCGTCGCGCTCGGCGGCGTCGATGATCGACACACCGATGCGGTCCTTCACCGAGTTGGCGGGGTTGTAGAACTCGAGCTTGGCGAGAACGGTGGCGCCAGCGTCCTCAGTGAGCTTGTTGATACGAACGAGCGGCGTGTTGCCGACGAGCTGAGTGGCGTCGTCGTAAATGCGGGCCATTGGTTTTCTTCCTCTTCATGGGTTGGGTAATTGGTTCTGCGCGTGAACGCAGGCGAATCGGTGGTTGATTCCGGGGCGAGCGCTGGCGCATCGTCGCCCGCGAAGCGGGCGTGCGCGGCAGCGCTCTACAGACAGCAGCAGACGCAGCAACCCATGGGCATGGTGGCAGGAGCAGTCGCCTTCGCGACAACGCTCACACTGCGCATCACAATGCCTCCTTGGGGTCGACGTCAGGCTAGCGCCTCTTGGGGTACGCGATCAAGCGCGACGCCGACGCTGTGGGGGCGTTGCCGCGAGGCCCCGGGTGGTGGGGCTGATTTTCTAGGTGTTGCTTGTCAGGCCTCTTTGGTTCACTTGGGTCAGCGGCCGATTGCCGGTTCCCGACGAGGGCGTCGGGTACCTCCCCATGGCGGGGCCGGGGTCTAAGTGCTAGGAGGCGCGCATGCGATCCACAACGGTTTTGCCGCCCGTCACCCCGGGATCACCCTCATCGATATCGCTCACGACACCGTGCAGTTGGCAATCGCGGGAGCGATCCTCGGGGTGTTCTAGTTCGCCAAGCCCGCACCGCGCCTATTCAGCGACGCGGACATTGAGGCGAGCCAAGCGTCGGACGGCGACGACGAAGGATGCGATCACCACGACGACGATGAGGATCGCGCCCAGCGCAACCGACACGTCGGAGTGGACATTGACCTCCGCGTTGCCGCTCAGCATCGACTCCGCTGGTGCGAGGGCCCACTGGCGAACGCTGAGGGTCCGCACGCCCGGCACGTAGCCCGCGAGGCTTCCCTCCCACAGCACCGCGTACAGCAGGCCGACGATCGTCGGGTTCGAGCTGAGAATCGCGATTGCGAAGAAGACGCTCACGTAAGTGAAAGAGGCGAGTGCCGTGGCGACCGCGAGGGCGATAGCAAGTTCGCCGTTTGTGTCACCTGCAATCAACGTGGCAAGCACCACCGGCACCACGGTGAATACCAAAGCAACCGCTTGAGCGACGACGAGTTTTGACAGCGCGATTGTCGAACGGCGGAGCGGCTTGGCCAACAGGTACACGACCGAGCCGTCCTCGATCTCCGGAGCGATCACCCCGGTGCCGACAAGCAGACACATGACCGGCAGCAGGGTGCCGAGGCCAAAGTTCACCATCATCGTGGCTGTGGTGCTGGGGTTGCCCCCCGAACCCCACCGGGTCAACAGCGCGACCACAATGAGGAGCCCCGCGAGGCCGACGAGCAGCCAAATCCGGCGTCGGCCCAAGAGGGCGTGAGCGGCAAGCCGCATTACGACGGCGTTCATGCGCAAACCTCGCTTCCGGCCGCGTTCATCGCGACACCAAGTATGTGAAGACGCTTTCAAGCGACTCGTCGGCAGGAGTGACGTCGAGGAGCTGGATGTCCTTTGCCATCGCGAGGCGCGGCAAGGCGTGGACAAATGCACCAAAGTTTGAGGCCTGGACCACCAGGCCGTCGGGGGTGAGACTGACAGCGTCGGCCGTGCCGTCGGCAACGATCGCGGCGGCGAGCGCACGGTCATCGCTCGAGGCGATTGCGTACTGGTGGGGCCGTTCCGTCATGAGGCGGCGAATCGAACGGAAGTCGCCCGAGGCTGCCTGGCGGCCGGCGACCACCACTTCAATGGTGCCGGCAATGTCCTCAACCTCTTCAAGGATGTGGCTCGAGAAGAGCACGGTTCGGCCGTCATCGCCCAAGCGCTGCAGCAGATCGAGCAAATGCATGCGTTGGCGCGGGTCCATGCCGTTGAACGGCTCGTCGAGGAGCAGCTCGGACGGGGAGTGGACGAGCGCCGTCGCCATCTTGATGCGCTGCTTCATGCCCTTGGAGAAGGTGCCGACGCGGCGGTCGATTGCGAAGGTCATGTCGACTTCTTCAATGGCGGCGAGGGCCGCGTCGTGTGCGTTTGCGAGACCGTGCAGGCGGGCGTTCGCTACGACGAACTCGCGTGCCGTCATTGCATCGAACATCGCCTCCGCCTCGGGCACGAGCCCGATTGAGCGGTAGATCGACGGGTTGCGCCAGACGTCCTTGCCGTCAAGGGTGACGGTCCCGGACGAAGGGGCGAGGAAGCCGCTCATCATGGCGAGCAGCGTCGACTTACCGGCGCCGTTGGGGCCGAGGAGGCCGGTCACACCTGGACCGATTGTCATCGTCACGTCATTGACGGCAACCACGTTGCCGAACCAGCGAGACACTGAGTTCAGTTCGAGGATGCTCATACTCCACCCACCTTCTTGTATCGCTTGAAGAGGATGGCGAGGGCGCCACCGATGATGGTGAGATACCACGCGATGAAGACGGTGGTGCCGAGCGCGTTGACCGGCTCAACCGACATGTTGAGGGGCTCGACGCCGAGCAGCGACGCACCGATTCCGTCAATGAGCATGTAGGGCTCCATCAACGCTCCATACGAACCAGCCTCGTGTGAGACCTGGAAGCCGACGGTGTCAACGATGATCGCCGCCATGCCTGTCGCAATGATGAGGATGGTGAGGATGGCAGCGACTCCGAGGCCCCGGCGCTTGGTGAAGGCGGCGATGGTGAGGGCAATCGCCGCGATGAGCGCCGAGAGTATCGCCCCCATGAGGAGGCCCCCGAGCCAGCCGAGCAGCGTGTCACCGACAGACATCTTCGCGAGCAGCGAGCCGACCATCATGAGGGTGATGGGAGCTGCGATGAAGATGAAGATCGCGATCCAGAGGCCGACGTATTTTGCGAGCACGTAATCGCGGCGAGTGATGGGCCGTGACAAGTACAGCGGGATGACCCCATCGCGCAGGTCACGCGAGACCGCGTACGGCGCGCGGCCTGCAGCAAACAGGGTGATGAGCAGGCTCACTGTCAGTGGGTACTGGGTGAAGGTGACGGTGAGCGACTTGTCGCCGGTGACGATCGCAATGATGACGATGACGAGCGCCGGCACCATGAAGAACGATAGGAGAAGCCACGGCATCACCTTCGCCTTGGCGGGACGGCCCAGGCCGTAGGCGCCGCGGACCGTCTCCCACAAGAGTGAACGGAACGCCCAGCCGCGGCCAAGGCGCGGTCCGTCATAGTGGCGGAAGCCGATGTCGTGGATCACGCCGTGAGGCGTTGCGTGTGAGTCGGTGCTCATGCCTGCTCCTCCAAGGTCGCGGGGGCGGCGTCGTCGATGAAGATCTCGGACAAGTGGTGGCGCTTGCGTTGGAGGCGTACAAGGCCAACGCCCAGCTCACCGACCGCGCGCACAACCCAGGTGCCAGCGTCGGCCTCCGTGATCTTCATCGCAAAGGTGCCAGGGGTGCGGCCCTCTTCGATCTCGGCGCCCTGCGCGCGCAGACGGGCGATCACGGCGTCGGCCTGATCCGTCACCTCGACGAGGAGCACGCCGCTGGCGCCCGTCGCGTCGGCTGTTGACGTGGACCGGCGCAATACGCCGCCGTCGATGACGACGATGTGGTCACTGATGCGCTCAAGCTCACCCAGGAGGTGGCTCGTCACCACCACGGCGATGCCGAAGTCCTTGCTGACGCGAGCGATGAGAGCGAGCATCTCGTCGCGGCCGGTGGGGTCAAGACCGTTCGTCGGCTCGTCGAGGAAGACGAGCTTGGGGTCGTGAACCAGGGCCTGGGCGAGCTTGACGCGTTGCTTCATGCCGGTCGAATAGCCGCCAATGGGGCGATAACGCTCCTCGTAAAGGCCAACGTGGCGGAGGGTGTCCGCTGCGCGCTCGCGAGCCGTGTTTGCCGGCAGGCCCGACATACGGCCCATGTGCACGAGGAACTCCGTTGCCGAGACGTCGAGCGGGAGGCACTCGCTTTCCGGCATGTAGCCCACGGATTCGCGGATCTCGAGACCTTGAGTGAGGCAGTCGTAACCGAGGATGGTCGCCGTGCCGGAGGTCGGTGGAAGCAGGCCGAGCAGCATCTTGATGAGAGTGGACTTGCCTGCGCCGTTGGCGCCGACGAGTCCCACCACACCTGATGGAAGGTCGACCGTGAGATTGGACACCGCCGTCACCGGACCAAAGGTGCGGGTGAGGCCTTGTGTGCTGATTGTTGCCACGCGTTCAACGTAGTGCGATCGGCATGGGCGCCGATATGGGGGAGCACCCTGGTTTTTCATCTCAGGGTTGACCTTGAGGACGACGGGGCCGGGGGTGAAGGCCCGGGCGAATGGCCGGGGTGGAGCGGGCGACGGGAATCGAACCCGCACCATCAGTTTGGAAGACTGAGGCTCTACCATTGAGCTACGCCCGCACGATCGGCTCGCGCCGCATCGGCGCGTACTAGAGTAGCCGAGCCCCGCGCCGGCCGCGTCCGAGCGGGGTACGACGGGGTGTGGCGCAGCTTGGTAGCGCATCTGCTTTGGGAGCAGAGGGTCGCAGGTTCAAATCCTGTCACCCCGACACATTGTGCGGTTGGACTCACTCGCAGAAGGCAATGAGGGTCGAACCGCCACGGGCATTGACCCTCACTGCCTTCCAGGGCGGGAAAGAGCGCTAGCAGCAGTCCTCGGTGGTGAAGCCCGTTGCGCGGTGGGTGCCGTCGCAGAACGGCTTGATCGTTGACAGCCCGCAGCGGCAAAGGGCCACCGTCTTGCGGTTCGTCTCGATCGGTTCACCGTTCGGTGCGACCAACTCCACGGCACCGCGCACGATGAGCGGACCGTCCTTGTAGGGCGTGATCGTGGCGCGTTCGGCTTTCATGAGCGCAGCTCCCGCTCAAGGATCGAATCGCCAACGGACCACGCCTCGAGGACGTCGTGGCCAAGCCACTCATCAAGAGCGAGGCAGGCCGCGGCGCCAAACATGATGTCGCCGATGAGCTCCGGCCGGTCTTCACCCAAGGACCCAGCGAGATCGTGGCCCGCGATCTGCTCATGAACAGCGTCGGCTTCCACGTGCTCGTCGTAATACTCCGTGACGTCCTCCGGGAAACCGAGGCGGCGCAGGCCATCCGCCCACATCCGGCTCGGCAGCGAGGACGTCATCTCGAAGGCAGCAAGGTGGCCCACAATCGCGCCAAGCAAGCGCCGGTTCATGCCGAACATCGACATTGTGTTGTGGGAAGCAAGAACGAGAGCCGGCACGTAGTCGACATACGTGCCGTACGTGTCATCGAGGCCGGCGCCGCGCATCGCCGAGGCGAACAGCGTCGCGTGCATCCGCTCGGGGCGTCCGCCGCCGTATTCGTCGGCCTGGATTTCGACGAGTGCAGCTTTAGGTCGACCAGAAAGGCGCGGGAGCGCCCACGAATGCGGATCCGCCTCGCGCAACGTATAGATGGAACGAAGCACGAACATCTCGCGCACCTGCTCCTTGGTCGCTTTGCGCGCAATGAAGCGGGCGATGCTCGGGCCGGGGCTCGGCGCCGTGAGCTCGAAGAGGGCGGCGGCGATGGCGCCGGCATCCGCGGCAGGGGTCTCGGGCGTCGTCACGACGGCGCGCAGTTCCTGCTCGAAAGCGTCCTCGAGCATTCGCCGTGTGGCGATCAAGTCGGTATCCCATTCGAGGCGCGCCTTGAGGCCAGGGAGCGAACCATAAGCGCAGGCATAGAGCACAAAGAGGGCGAGCTGGATGTCGTCATCGCGCACCACATCGGAGCTCCGGCTCACGACGCGCCGGGCCAGTTCGGTGTGGTCGGCGCCTTCGCTTGCTCCCACTGCGTGCCGCATGACGGCATCGCTCAGGGGGCCGCGCGCACCAAAAGGCAGGAGCGCCAGCTCCGGGGCGGTGACGGTCTGGGACATGGTGGTCTCCGTTGCTCGTTTGCGGCGCGGTCGGCGCCGTTGCTCACGGGAGCGGAACAACGACGAGGGGCGAAGATATTTCGAAAGCGGCTCGAGATGAGGTGGTCAAAGGGGACAAACAGGCCGCAGAGAAGGAGCGCAACCTTCCCAACTAGACCAGCGCCGTGCGGACGATGATGACGGCGCCGAGCACGACGACAATGAGCGAGCCGACGATGCTGAGCACACGGCTCGCACGGTCGCCCACTGTGTGTCGCATCACCGCACCAGCAATGCCAAGTCCCACTTGCCATACGGCGGACGCGAGGGCCACCGCAACGACAAAGGTGACCTGAGCCCCGGCGTCGGCTTGGTGGGATGAAAGCACCCCGGCAAGGGAAGCGAAGTACAACACCGTCACCGGGTTGAGAGCGGTGAGGCCGATGAACTGGACGTACACGATGCGGGTCCGTGGGGTCGCGGCAACCGTCTCGGTGGGGCGAAGCGCGCTCACGAGTTGGGCGATGCCGATCGCTGTGATGACGGCCCCGGAGACATAGAGCGGCGCGTCGCCCCAACTCGAAATGGCCCCCGATAGCGAGGCCCCGGCCAAGACGGCGAGAGAGCAGTAGACGAAGTCGACGGTGGCGGCGCCGAGGCCCGCGGCGGCCCCCGCCCGCATGCCGCGAGACAGGGCAGTGCGGAGAATGAGCACCGCGATCGCGCCGAGCGGCATCGCAATGCCGAAGCCAGCGGCAAGACCGTAGAGCGCGGCTCCGCCAATCGAGTCCATGGCGGTACTGTGGCCGACCCTCATTCTGCTGGGTGCGGAAAACGCGGTGTGAGCGTAGATTCACTAGCGTGGATGCCATCGATACTGCGATTGTCGACGCGCTGACCGAGAATGCCCGCATTTCCTTCCGTGAATTAGGCGCCGCGGTGGGCTTGTCGCCAAACGCGGCGGCTGCACGTGTGCGCCGACTTGAAGAGTCGGGAGTCATCGCGGGCTACACAGTGGTGCCAGGCGCGGTGGAGCGCGCACGCAGCCGCGAGGTGGATCACGCGCTCGAAGTGTTCGTGGATGTCCGGCTCGGCATTGACACTGACTTCGCGGCCTTTGCTGCGCGGGTGCGAGTCTTTGATTACGTTCGGGACGTTGTCCACATGACGGGCCCTTTTGACGCACTAATTCATGCGTCGCTCGCCGACACTGCTGCGCTCGATGCGTTTCTCAGTCATCTCAAGCGCGAATGCGGCGCTGCGCAGACGCAGACGCGCGTCGCATTGCGCAGCCGCAATTAGGAGTCGCCTTCGGGCATTTGTCGCCGATTACCTGGCGTTTTAGGCACTCAAAGGTATTGAAATGGTAAAGTGTTCGAATGTCTCTCGTAACGGAACTGTCCCTGTCCGCCGAGTCAGAACACCACATCGAGGTTGCGCAGGTCGACGATCTGCCCGCGGTGCACGAGCACATTTTGCGCCCCTCGTTCCCCGCCAAGGAGTTGATGAAGCTCGACCGCCTCGTCAATGAGGTGGAGCATGGCGATACCGAAGTCCGTGTCATTCGCGCCGGTGACGGCACCCTCGCCGGCACCGTCATCGGCACATGGTACGAGGAAGCGCGCGTGCTCTTGCTCGACTACCTCGCCTTGCGGCCGGGGCAGCGCGGTGGCGGGCTTGGTGCGGCCTTGCTCAACGAGAGCGTCGCGAGCTGGGCTGAGCAGTACGACCCCTGCATCGTCCTTGCCGAGGTTGAGCACCCTGACCATCACGATCCTCACCCGCAGCACGGCGACCCGAACGCGCGCGTGCGCTTCTACGCCCGCCAAGGCGCCCGCTTCCTGCCGCTGCCCTACTTCACCCCCGGCGTCGGCGAAGGGATGCCCCGCGTCGGCGGCATGATCCTCACTGTCCTCCACGCGCATGAGTCGCTCCTGGGGGAGGACGCAGAAGAGATCGCCTCGGAGCCGATTGCCCGCGTCTTGCACCTCCAAGGCGTGGGCCGCGAGGACCCCGACAACGCGCGGGCGCACCTCATCGCCACCACCGAAGAGGACGACACGTTGCCGCTGTTGCGCGCGGATCGGGTTGCTGACGTGCCGATCGGAACGCCCGACGGCGCTGAGTGAGATCGCTGCAGTTGGGCAGGCGCACTCTGCGCCTATACACTCGGGAGGTTGCCCCGCGCTCTATGCGCGCGAGCAGGCCTCAAGCACCCAACGCCAGGAGAAGCAGTGACCAGCGCCCTCGAGAAGATCGACGACATCACCGTGAAACTCACGGTCTCGCTCAGCGAGGAGGAGATCAAGCCCGCGTTTGACCACGCCTATGAGCACATCGGCTCGCAGGTGCAGATCCCGGGCTTCCGCAAGGGCAAGGTCCCGGCAAAGATCCTCGAGCAGCGCGTTGGCAAGGGTGCCGTCATCGAGCACGCCGTCAACGATGGTGTGCCGGGCTGGTACGCCGCCGCGGTCGAGGAGACCGGAATTCGTCCTTACGGCCAGCCCGAGATTGAGATCACCAAGCTTCCCGGCGTGGAAGAGGGCTACGAGGGTGTCGAGTTTGTCGCCACCGTCGAGGTTCGCCCCGAGGTGACCTTGCCCGCCCCCGCCGACCTCACCATCGAGGTCGCACCCACCGAGGTGTCGGACGAGGACGTGGAGGAACGCCTCACCGCACTCCGTCAGCGCTTTGGCACCCTCGTGTCGGTTGACCGTGCCGCTGAGGCCGGCGACTTCGTCACCCTTGACCTCAAGGCGACGGTTGACGGCAACGAGGTCGACGCCGTTCAGGGCTCCTCCTACCAGGTGGGAACCGGCAACATGATGGAAGGCCTCGACGACGCCGTTGTCGGCCTCAAGGCCGGCGAGTCGACCACCTTCACCGGTCCTCTCGCCGCTGGCGAGCTCGCGGGCCAGGAGGCCACGGTGGACGTCACCGTCACCGCGGTCAAGACTCGCGAACTGCCCGACGCTGACGACGACTTCGCCCAGCTCGCCTCCGAGTTCGACACTCTCGCCGAGCTCAAGGACGACCTCAAGGAGCAGGCCGCTCGTATCAAGAGCAACAACCAGGCGATGGAAGCCCGCGAGAAGCTCGT
>CAZRHL010000044.1:0-4347 GCA_964600005.1 uncultured Demequinaceae bacterium | reverse complement strand
AGGCCGCTCGTATCAAGAGCAACAACCAGGCGATGGAAGCCCGCGAGAAGCTCGTTGAGGCCCTCGTCGCTGCGGTTGGTGACTTCTCGCTCCCCAAGAAGATCATCGAGGCTGAGGTGCACAACCACCTTGAGAGCGAAGGCCGTCTCGAGGACGACGAGCACCGCGCCGAGGTCGCCGAGCAGGCGACCACTGCGCTGCGCACGCAGATCCTCCTTGACCAGCTCGCCGAGGACCTCGAGATCAACGTTCAGGAGAACGAGCTGCTCGACTACCTCGTCAACGCGTCCCGCCAGTACGGCTCGGACCCCGGCACCTTCATCCAGCAGGTGCAGCAGGCTGGCCAGATCCCCGCGATCGTTGCCGACGTCGCCCGTTCCAAGGCAACGGCCTACGCCCTGCGCCGCGCGACGGTGAAGGACACAGCCGGCAATGTGGTCGACCTCAGCGCCGTCATCGGCACGCTCGAGGACGAAGAGGCGGAGAAGGCCGCCGCCGACACGACCGAGGCGGCCGAGTAAAGCTCGCCCGCGACGGCGTGGCCCGGCCTATGCTGGGCCCGTGAGCGATCGACGTCGTGCCCCGCGTGCGGGCAAGATCGTGCCCCGGCTCATCGTCGATGACGTCTACGGACGCATCATGGAGCTCATCATGGATGGGCATGTTGAGCCGGGAGACGCCTTGTCTATCGATGCGCTCGCGCGCGAGTTCGAGGTCTCGTCAAGCCCCATTCGCGAGGCTCTCGCGCGCCTTGAGCACACCGGACTAGTCCGTCGCTACGCCCTGCGTGGTTATCGCGTGGCGCCACCGCTCAGCCCGGACGAGCTGAGCGAGCTCATCGACGCTCGTCAGGTGATCGAGCCCGCTGTCGTACGCGCGGCGTGCGCGGCACGCACCGATGACCTCATCGAGGCACTGCGCGAGACGATCGCGGAGATGGAGCAGGCACCGCGAGGCGAGGACTTCGCGTCCTACCGCCCGTATGTCGAGGCCGACCAGCGCTTCCATCGGCTCATCGTCGAGGCTGCTGACAACCGCTTCTTGGCGAGCGCCTACGACAACATCGGCAGTCATGTGCAGCGCTTCCGCCTGTTCGCGAAGTCTGGCGTGACCGATGCCGACGATGCGATTGCTGAGCACCGTGCGATCGCCGACGCGATTGCTGGGGGGGACGCGGAAGCCGCCGTCAGCGCGATGCTCGGCCACCTCGAGGGCATCCGCGCGAGGGTGCTCGCCGAGCTGGCGGAGGACCAGGCGACAGCCTCCGGCGCGACATTGCGCGCGCGCTAGCGCCTCCCGACACACAGCATTACCAGGAACGCTTGCGTTGGACATACAAATCGTGCACGATGCGTGATCGACGAGGAGGTCACGTGGCACTGACAGCGCAGGATTGGCCCATTGCGGCTTCGCTGCTCAATTTCGCTCCCGCCGTGGTGGGCGATGCGGAGCAATGGCACACCCTTGCGCGCAGCGTGATGGACGAAGTGGCGCAGGCAGGATTCAGCCACGTCGACCTCACTGACAGCTGGGTGCGCCCGGGTGACCTCAGCGATGCTCAGCTCGACGCACTCGCCCACGCCGCAGCGTCGGCCGGCATGATGCCCGCATCGATCTCCGCGATCCGCCGCAGCGTCATCGACCACGAATCCGGCGATGACAACCTCGCCTACTCCCACCGGACCCTTGACGCGGCAGCCCGCCTCGGCGTCGGCGTCGTGTCCTTTGGACTTCACCAGGCACTCACTCCCGAACAGCGCAAGCTGCTGTGGTTCTGGCGCAAAGCGGGCCACCGCGACTCGGAGGACCCGGCGGTGCGGGCGCTCGCGGTGCGGCGCTTCAGGGAGCTTGGCGACCATGCTGCCGAGCTTGGTCTGCTCGTCTCGCTCGAGATGTACGAGCACACGTATCTGGGCACCGCAGCGTCGGCCGTGCGACTCATCGAAGAGATCGGCAGGCCGAACGTGGGACTCAACCCCGACATCGGCAATCTCATCCGCCTGCCCGAGCCGATTGAGCACTGGCTCGACCTCCTCGAGGCGACGCTGCCGTATACGAACTACTGGCATGTGAAGAACTACTCGCGCGATGAGGACCCGGTGACAGGTGCTGTGGTCGCCTTGCCCACGTACATGGAGCTCGGCCTCATCAACTACCGCGAAGCGTTCAAACGCGCGATCGCGCACGGATTCCAGGGCGTCATCTGCGTCGAGAACTATGGCGGCGACGGCCTCAGCGTGAGCGCGACGAACCGCGACTACATGCGCCGGATTCTGCCGCGCGAGCCGGGCTACTCACATGGCCGCAGCCGTGTCCATCAGCAGTTTGCGACGGAGGTGGTGGTCCCGTGACGCACATTCTCAGCAACCCCGACACCTTTGTGGACGACGCTCTCGAAGGCTTCGCGCGGACGCACGCCGATGTGGTGCGCCGGGTCGATGGCGGAGTTGTGCGGGCCGAGCCCTTGCCCGCGGGCTACTGCGCGGTGGTCGTGGGCGGCGGTTCAGGGCACTACCCCGCTTTCGCTGGCGTGGTGGGGGAGGGCCTCGCGGCTGGTGCGGTGTGCGGCGAGGTCTTCACTTCCCCCTCTGCAGGTGCGGCCGAGCGTGTCGCGCGTGCCGCGCATGCGGGCGGCGGTGTGCTGTTCAGCTACGGCAACTACGCAGGGGATGTCATTCACTTCGGTGCGGCCGAGCGTCGGCTCAGGGAAGACGGCATTGACTGCCGCACCGTGCTCGTGACGGATGACGTCGCGAGTGCGCCCGTCACGCGTCGAGCCGAACGCCGGGGCATTGCAGGCGACTTCGTCGTCTTCAAGGTCGCGGGTGCGCTGGCCGCGCGTGGGGCGAGCATCGACGAGGTTGAGCGCGTGGCGCGATGGGCGAATGAGCGGACGGTCACGATGGGAGTGGCCTTTGGCGGGTGTGCACTGCCTGGAGCCGACGCGCCGCTGTTCACAGTGCCTGAAGGCACCATGTCGATGGGGCTGGGCATCCATGGCGAGCCTGGCGTGCGTGATGAAGAGATTCCACAGGTGGATCGGCTCGCGCGCGGTCTGCTTGAGCCGCTGCTCATCGAGAAGCCAGCCGATTGCGACGGACGCGTCGGCTTGGTGGTCAACGGCCTTGGCGCGGTGAAGTACGAGGAGTTGTTTGTGCTGCTCCGTCACGTGTGGGATCAGCTCGAAGAAGCCGGTCTCGACGTGGTCATCTCCGAATGCGGTGAGCTGGTGACGAGTCTCGATATGGCGGGCGCATCCGTCACGCTCACGTGGCTTGACGATGAACTCGAGGACTTGTGGCGGGCGCCCGCCGCGACACCGGCGTACAGGCGGGGTGCCGTGGAGGCTCCGCGGCCAGCTGCTGCGCAGGCGCGGGAGGCGCGGGAGGCAATGAGGACGCAACGCCATGTCGGCGATCACGCGATGGGGAATGCGTCCAGCCAGCCCTCCTCGGCACCGTTGGTTGAGCTGACCGAGAGGCAGCTCACCACTAACGCCACGCTGCTCTCACTTCTCGAGAGGTCACGTACCACTATTGAGGGGGAGAGGGATGCTCTCGGTGCTCTCGATGCCATCGCGGGCGACGGCGACCACGGGACGGGGATGGCGCGAGGTCTCGGCGCAGCCGTCGCCTTCACGCGGGCCAATCTCGAGTCTCTGAGCCCACGTCACCTGCTTGCCGGAGCAGGCGAGGCGTGGTCCGAGACCGCAGGCGGCACCTCGGGCGCACTGTGGGGCGCGGCCCTCACCGCGATCGCCGATGAGCTCGCCGGCTGGGACGGCAGCACCGCCGCTTGCGCGCGTGCTGCCCGCAACGCGCTCGACGCTGTCCGCTCGATGGGTGGCGCAGACGTGGGCGACAAGACGATGGTCGACGCGATGGCTCCGTTCGCACACGCCCTGGCGCAGGCTCACGGACCGTTGGCCGACGCTCTTGCCACGGCCGCCGCTCAGGCAACGCGGGCGGCAGCGGCGACAGCGCAGCTTGAGCCGAAGCGGGGCCGCGCTCGCCCGCTCGCCGCTCGCAGCCTCGGCCACCCTGACCCCGGCGCCACCTCCTTCGCCCTCATCGTCAGCGCTCTCGCCGAGCGCGTCGAGGTGACGCAATGAGCGGCCTGAGAGTTGTCGTCGGCAGTGATGACGCGGGCGTGGGCTACTGCACGGCATTGCGCGATCAGCTCGAACACGACGCTCGGGTCGAGCGCGTCGTGCATGTGGGCGTGCGACGCGACGACCACACCGACTACCCCCATATCGCCGTGACTGCTGCGCGCATGGTCGCGGCGGGGGAGGCCGATCGCGCGCTCCTCATCTGCGGCACAGGCCTTGGCGTCGCGATCGCCGCC
>CAZRHL010000043.1:0-14369 GCA_964600005.1 uncultured Demequinaceae bacterium | reverse complement strand
CTTGAACGTAACGATTTGTGAGCGGCTCGGGCCCGCCGTCGCGGGGGTCGGGCTGCGTCCGCACTCCAAGTGGAGCACTAGCAATTTAGCACTCGCAGCCAATGAGTGCTAACTGCAGACGACCAAGATTCGCGCACTGAGAAACGCGGGACGTGCCAGGATCGAGCCATGGACGCCGACACCGCTCGCCTCGCCACGAGCCCCACGGCGTTGGCGCTCCTCGATGCGCTCCCCCCATATGCCGCATCCGAGTCGCTGTCACGCGCTGAGCACCTTCGTGCACAGGGCGTCGCTCCTGAACTCGTGTCGATCGTGTTGACGCAGGCTCGCCTGCGCGCGGCAGCGGAGCCGAAGTTCGGCGACTTCGCACGCGGCATGCTCTTCACGCAGGAGGGACTCGAGCAGGCAACCCGCCTCACCGTCGCGGCGCTTCATGCCCAGCGTTATCGGGACGCAGGCATCGCGCGAATCGCCGATCTCACGTGTGGCATTGGGGCCGACGCGATGGCGGCGGCCACGCTCGGGATCGGCGTGATCGCCTTTGAGCTCGACGAAGCGACAGCTCACATCGCCGATTTCAATCTCCGCCATTGGGACCACGCGCGGGTGGTGCACGCCGATGCGATGGCAACGCTTGCTGCCGGCGACGTCGATGTCGACGCGATCTTCGCGGATCCCGCCCGGCGAGACGCGCGGGGGCGACGCCACCACATCGCCGATTACTCGCCTCCACTCGATGACGTCTTTGCCTTGCGTTCTCGCTGGCCAGAGGTGGGCCTCAAGGTTGGCCCGGCGCTGCCCCATGAGGCGGTGCCTGCGGGCGTCGAAGCGCAATGGGTGAGTGTTGACGGCGATGTCGTCGAGCTCGGGCTGTGGTCGGGCCGCCTCGCCCGGCGCGCGGGGCACAGCGCGCTCGTCATCGCACGCGGGAGAGCCTATGTGTTTGACGCGGACCCTGTCCCCGGCGACGTGGGCACCCTGGGCGACTACCTCTACGAACCGGACGGCGCCGTCATCCGTGCCGGCCTCGTCGGCCCTCTTGCCGATGAGCTTGGCGCCCGGCTCATCTCACCGTCGATCGCCTATCTCACGGCCGACGCCGACCTCGCCTCTCCCTTCGTCCGCGGTTTCCGTGTGCTCGCGAACCTCCCGCTCAAGACGAAGGTCATCGCCGGCGCCCTGCGTGAGCGCGGCATCGGGGTCGTTGACATCAAGAAGCGCGGGGTGGACATCACTCCCGAGGCGCTTCGCCCCCAACTGAAGCTGCGGGGGGAGGAGTCGGCCACGGTCATCCTCACTCGTATCGGAGATCAGCGCCGGGCGCTCCTCGCGCAGCCGCTCGCCGCCTCTGCTCAAGCGCCGCGCAGCAACTGAATCGCGAGCACCACCATGACAACGGCGATGCCGCCATCGAGCCAGCGCCATGCCGACGGTCGCGACAGCCACCGGCTGAGCAGACGGGCTCCGTAACCCAAACCGGTGAACCACACGACGCTTCCCACCATGGCCCCGGCAGCGAACAGCCACCGCTCATCCCCATGCGTTGCGGCAATCGATCCCAGGAGGAACACGGTGTCGAGATAGACGTGCGGGTTGAGCCACGTCAGTGCGAGCGCCGTGACGGCAACACCCCACGCGGCCGTGCGGGCACGCGGCGCACTGTCCGACGCCACATCGAGAGACTCGCTCTGAGGCTTCCATGCCCGGCGCGCCGCGAGAGCTCCATAGCCCAAGAGGAAGGCGGCTCCGCCGACCCGTGCTGCCGTGACGAGCCACGGCTTCGACTCGACAAGCGCGCCGAGCCCTGCGACACCCGCCGCAATGAGGATCGCGTCCGAGACGGCACAGATGACGACGACGAGCGCCACATGAGAACGCGCAAGCCCTTGGCGGAGGACAAAGACGTTCTGGGCGCCGATGGCGATGATGAGGGACAGCCCGAGACCCAGGCCCGCGAGAAGGCTCACGCGCTCAGCGTATCGATCGCGCGCACATCAATCGCACACGTGGCCGCACCTATCCGACGCTGTCAGCACAGGCAGGCGGCATGCCGGGCATCGCCCACGTGCCGGCGGGAGCCACCGCACCGGCGAGCACATCCGCAAGGCCCCGCAGCGCGTCGGCGGAGCGTCCATAAAGCCCCACGTACGTGGTGGCCGATGACGCGGGAAGCCCCCATGGCGCATCCATGGCGACCACGACGTCGGCCGTGCCGGAGGCACCGCCCGAGCCGAGCAAGAGCACTGACGTTCCCCCACCCTCGCTGATGCCGTGTTCGGCGAGCGCCTGGGCGAGAATCGCCCGCTCTGCTGGCCACCCGCCACGCAGCGTCACCGAATCGCCCACGAGAGTGCCGCCACATGCGGGTGACGACACGGTGGCCCATGTCGCCGCCGCTTGGCGCGCGTAACTCGCGTCCACGGGCGCGAGGTCCGCTTGCGCGGACAGGCGTGCCTGCCACTCCATCATGAGCGAGACGCGCCCGACCGCTTCATCAAGGCGCGAGCGGGGCAGGCTCCCGTCCATGACGGCAGTGATGATCGCTTGGCGTGCGCTCGCGGGATCACGCGGCATGAGAAGGAGGTCCGCCCCAGCGGCGAGAGCCGCAACCTCTGCCGCGCCGGGCCCGTAGAAGTCGGCGACACCCGCCATGTTCATCGCATCGGTCACCACGACGCCGGTGAAGGCGAGCTCGTTGCGCAAGTAGTCGTAGGCCGCAGGGGTCGTGGTCGCAGGCGCCGATCCCCACTCACTCACCGCGATGTGACCTGTCATCACCATGGGAATGCCCTGCTCGATCGCGGTGGCGAAGGGGACGAAGTCGCGTGCCGCGAGCGCGTCAAGTGAGGCGCTCTGCACCGGCAGACCGACATGGGAGTCGGTCGTCACGGAACCGTGGCCTGGAAAATGCTTGGCAGATGGGATGACACCCGCGCTCAAGAAGCCCTGCGTCGCCGCGACCACGGCCGCGCTCACTCGGGCGGGATCGGTGCCAGCGGAACGCACGCCGATCGTCGTGTCGCCGGCCCCGTGAGTGACATCCGCGATCGGGGCCCAGTCGACCGTGAAACCGAGCTGAGCCATGTCTCGTGCTTGCGCGGCGTACGCCGCGGTCACCGAGGCCTCATCCGTGGCTGAACCCGCAGCCATGAAGGCGGGCAGATCGGGCCCGAGTCCCCGCAGGCGTGCCACCGGGCCGCCTTCTTGATCGGTTGAGATGACGGCGGGCCACCACCGGTCATCTTGGGCGGCTGCGGCAGCGACGGCTGAGGTGGTCGCGATCACCTGCTCGCGGCTTGCGATCGCGTCGCCCATGAGGATGACGCCGGCGAGGTGTTCTCGCGCGACGAGGTCGGCGGCACCTGCCGCGTCGGGGGAGTTCCACGACGCGACGATCACCATGCCCGCCGCCTGCTCGAGCGGCAGCGATGCTGCGCGCACCCGCGCATGTGCCGCGTCCACCACCGACGGACCCCAGGCGAGCCGCGCGATCTCAGCGTGCTGCGTCTCAAAGGCGGGTCCGAGGATCGTCACCTCGACGGGCGCGGGGGGCGCCTCTTCCTCTGTGGCTCCCGAACATGCCGTCACCACCAGGGCCGCGATGGCAAGCGGGACGATGCGGGGAGCCGAGGACCGCTTCACGCGGTGATCCGCTCCAAAGGCATTGACGAGTCGACGCCGATGCCGAGCCCGCTTGGCTCGACTCCGCGCGCGACGACGGCGCTGCCGAGCGCGGCAATCATCGCGCCGTTGTCTGTGCAGTATTTGAGCGGCGGGATCCGCACGGTGATCCCGCGTTCGGCGCCGCGCGCATGTGCGAGGTCGCGCAGCTGACTGTTCGCCGAGAAGCCGCCACCGATCACCACAGTGCTGACCCCATGACGCTCACATGCGTCGAGCGTCTTTGTCACGAGCACATCCGCCACCGCCGCCGCGAACGATGCCGCCACGTCGGCAACCGGCACTGCGCGGCCCGAGTCCTCACACGCCTCAACCCACCGCGCCACCGCGGTCTTCAGCCCAGAGAAGGAGAAGTCATAGGCGTGGCGCTCGCGATCCTTCGGCGCCGTCAGCGCTCGCGGGAAGGCGATCGCCTCGGGGTTTCCTTCGCGAGCCAAGCGGTCAACGTGCGGGCCGCCGGGGTATGACAGCCCCAAGAGCCTGCCGACCTTGTCAAAGGCCTCGCCTGCGGCGTCGTCAAGGGTGTGGCCGAGTTCGGTGACGGAGGTCGCGATGTCATCGACAAGGAGGAGCGACGTGTGCCCGCCGGAGACGACGAGCGCCATGGTGCGCTCGGGGAAGGCGCCGTTGACAAGCTGGTCGACGGCCGCGTGACCGATCACGTGGTTGACGCCGTAGAGCGGCCGGTCGAGCGCGAGTGACAGGGCCTTCGCGGCCGCCACTCCCACCGTGAGGGAGCCGACGAGACCGGGCCCCGAGGCGACGGCGATCGCGTCAACATCATCGAGTGACGCCCCTGCCCGCGACAGCGCCTCTTGGACAGTAGGGACGAAGGCTTCGAGGTGAGCGCGGGAGGCAACCTCGGGGACGATGCCGCCGAAGCGCGCGTGCTCATCCATCGAGGATGCGACCACATCGGCAATGAGATCGTGTCCGCGAACGAGCGCGACACCCGTCTCGTCGCATGTCGACTCGATGCCCAACACCAATTCCATGCACGCCACTCTAGAACGTTGGTCCGTGCACTGAAGGTCGCCCTCGATCCTCACGCGCACGCGCGTGCCTGCGGGAATAAAGCACGCGATTTTGTTGTGATGTCAACATGACCATCTCCACCGACGTCCTACGCCTTGACGCGGACACTCAGCGGATGCTGTTCGTTGATGCCCGCTCCCCGCTCGCCTTCTCCGACTCCCCCGTCGAGGTCGACGCGATCCGCGCCGCCTACGATCTGGTCAAGTGGGGCCCGACCGCGAGCAACTCGATGCCGCTGCGGATCGCGATTGCGGAATCTGACGACGCACGCGGAGTGGTGCTCGGTGCGGCGTCAGCGGGCAATCGTGTCAAGGTGGAGACCGCGCCGATGGTCATCGTGGTCGCGGCGGACGGCAACTACCACCGCCTGTCCCACATCACCTCGCCCTCCGTTGTCGGGCTTGAGGAGAAGCTTGAGGCCGCACCGGAGCGTCGTGTCGCCACCGCCGCCTCGAACACGTGGATTCAGCTTGGCTACCTCATCGTGGGCCTGCGCGCCGCTGGTCTTGCCGTCCGTCCCATGAGCGGCTTCGACATGGCCGCCATCACGGACCGCCTCTTCGCAGGCTCCGGGTGGAGCGCCCAGGCAGTTCTCGCCGTCGGCTATCCCGCCGCTGAGGGCGAGGACGGCACGCCCCCGCGCGCTGGTCGTCCTGCGTGGGACGACGCCGCCACCGTTCTCTAGGACTCCGACGCTGGCGCTGGGGGCGGCTACGGAGCGAACGGGCGAATGAGCTTGCGCATGACAAGCGCGTCGATGTCGCCCGGTTGGTAATACCGCCGCCGCACGCGCACCAGCTCAAAGCCGTACTCCTCATACATGGCCAGCGCGGCCTCATTGTCGACGGCCACCTCGAGCCATGCATCTGCGGCGCCAAGATGTTGCGCTTGCTCAAGGAACTCGTCGAACAGCAACCGCCCAAGACCGGCTCTCCGATGCGTCGGCAACACGGCGATGTTGAGCAAGTGGAAGGCATCGCCCTCGAAACCGTAGATCGCATAGGCGACAAGCGCGCCGTCGATCTCGACCCCGCGGTAGCGGTTGCTCCCCCAGCGGTAGTCCTCGCGGATCAGCGCAGCGGACCACGCTCCTGCGCCGAACATGTCCTGTTCGGCCTGGGCGAGCCAGTCGAGGTCCGCCTCGGTGAGATCTCGGAGTCGCGGCTCGGTCATGCGTGGTGGACGTCGGGGCGGCGCAGGTACAGCGGATCAGTCGGCAGCTCCTCCCCTGCCGCACGGCACCGCACTGCCTCACGCGCGAGCCACAACGGATCAGGGTCTGCCTCGATGGCGCCTGGAAATGTGTCGGCGTAGAGGACGCCGCCTCGACCGACAACGCGCTCGCCGGGGTCCACGATCACGTCTGCAGGCGCCGCGACATCGGGCCCTGCGATGCGCTCTCCAGCGCGGTAACGCGCCCAATACACCTCGCGTCTCCTCGCGTCGGCAAGGACCAGCACATCGCGATGCATCGCACCCACGGCATCGAGAGAGCACACGCCATCCAATGGCACCTGCCATGCAAGAGCAAGCATCCGTGCCGTCACGAGTCCCACTCGCAGGCCCGTGAACGGCGCGGGCCCGGTGCCGACGACAATACGTGTCATGTCCGCTCGGCCCACTCCTGCCTCGGCCATCACCTCGCGCACAAGGCCACCGAGCAGCTCGGCGTGTCCACGAGGTGCGAACTCAGAACGGGCCGCAAGAGCCGTCGCTGCCGTCGCGTCTGTCACCGTCACCGAGATGGCAGATGACGTGTCGATCGCGACAATCATGCGCTGTCCTCCTCATCGGCCGGGGGCCAGAACCGGTCATCCCACTGCGCGCCGTGCGTGGTGAGAGTGACGATGCGCTCACCGGCTGCCGGGTCCTCCCCGTCGATGATCGCACCCCGCGGGCGTTCGATCTCGATGAGAACGTGGCCCTCTGCAAGCGCCTCGGCCTTGCCCTCACCCCACTCGACGACTGTCACCGCCTCCTCGGTCGATGCGTCGAGGTCGAGGTGATCGAGTTCGGCGAGGGAGTTGAGCCGGTAGGCGTCAACGTGAACGAGCCACGGGCCCTCCGCGAGCGGCGGGTGCGTGCGCGCAATGATGAACGTGGGGCTTGCCACCTGGCCACGCACCTTCAGTCCGATGCCGATGCCCTGGACAAGTGTCGTCTTCCCCGCCCCGAGCCCACCGGAGAGGATGACAAGGTCTCCGGACCGGAGCACTGTCGCCAATCGCTCACCCAGAGCGCGCATCTCGTCACCGCTTGACGCGGTGTAGGTCGCCACGTGCGTCACGCGATGCCCTTGATCCGGCCGATGCCAAAGCGGCACACGACCTCGTAGTCGATGGTGCCTGCGGCGTCGGCCCACTCGGTGGCGCTGGGACCGTCGGGGCCGACGAGCACCACTTCATCGCCCACCGCGACCGGGGCGCCCTGCCCCACGTCCACCACAAACTGATCCATGCACACGCGCCCTGACACTGTGTAGCGCTGCCCACGGATGGTCACGGGGCCAGCATTGCTCGCACTGCGGAACACGCCGTCGGCGTAGCCGGCGCTGACGAGCGCAAGAGTGGTCGCCTGCTCCGTCACGTAGGTGTGGCCATAGCTGACGCCCTGGCCGGCGTCGACACTCTTGACGGCGACCACACGCGAGGTGACGCGCATCGCGGGGCGCAGACCCCAGTTCGCGCCGTCGGGGTCAGCGACGGGCGGCAAGCCGTACACGGCGATGCCCGGTCGCACCACGTCAAAGTGGAGGTCGGGCCGGGTGAGGGTGCAGGCCGAGTTGGCAAGGTGGCGCACGGTGGTGGGCAGTTCCGCGGCCGACGCCATGTCAAGTGCCGCGCGGAAGGTCGCCGCTTGCGCGTCGATCGTCGGGTGACCGGGCTGATCCGCCCAGGCGAGGTGGGACCACATGCCGACGGCATCGACGACGCCATCACGCTGCGCCGCAGCCACCGCGTCCACGAGGGCGGGCAGCTGTGCCATCGCGCAGCCTTCGCGACCGAGGCCTGTGTCGACGCCTATGTGAATGCGTGCGGTGCGGCCGGTGTCTCGGGCTGCCTCGATGACAACTGCGAGCACCTCGATCGAGGAGACGGAGACGTCGACATCCGCCGCGACAAGGTCATGGGCAGGCATGTCGTCGGGGCCATACAGCCATGTGAAGATTGCGCCGGAATCGCCCGCCGCACGCAGATCGAGCGCTTCCTGAGGCTGCGCGACGCCAAGCCACCCGGCGCCGCCGGTCCGTGCCGCGGCCGCGGACGCGACAAGGCCGTGCCCGTACGCGTCGGCTTTCACCACGGCCATCACATCCGCCGTCGTGCGCGCCGCAAGGGCCGCGACGTTCGTCGTGATGGCCGTGTAGTCGATGGTCACGTTGAGACGGCTCATAGCGCCTCCGCGATGACCACGGCGGACGCAATGCCAGCGTCGTGCGACAAGGACACGTGAAGCGTCGTGATGCCGAGCTCCGCCGCGCGAGCCGCGACGGAGCCGCGCACCTCGAAATGCGGGCGCCCGTCGGCGTCCTTCACCACTTCAGCGTCGTGCCAAACGAGTCCTGACGGCGCACCGAGAGCTTTGGCGAGCGCCTCTTTGGCCGCCCACCGTGCGGCAAGAGAACTCCGGCCGAGCTCGCGTTCCGCCGGGGTGAACACCCGCTCGAGGAACGTGGCAGAACGCTCCACCGCGCGGTCGAAGCGTTCAAGCTCGACCACGTCGATGCCCACGCCCACCACGGCCACCCTTACTCCACGGTGACGGACTTGGCGAGGTTGCGCGGCTGATCCACGTCGTAACCCTTAGCGGCTGCAAGCTCGTGAGCGAAGATCTGCAAAGGCACCACCGTCACGAGCGGCATGAGCAGTGTGGGCGTCTCGGGAACGGTGATGAGATGGTCGGCGAACTGACCGGCCTCGTCGTCCCCTTCTTCTGCGATCACCACAGTGAGGGCACCGCGAGCGCGGACCTCCTGAATGTTCGAGATCACCTTGGAGTGGAGCACCTCGCGCCCGCGCGGGCTCGGCAGCACGATGAACACCGGCTGGCCCTCCTCGATGAGCGCGATGGGACCGTGCTTGAGCTCGCCTGCCGCGAATCCCTCAGCGTGGATGTATGCAAGCTCCTTCAGCTTGAGAGCACCCTCGAGCGCCACCGGGTAGCCGATGTGGCGGCCAAGGAACAGGACTGTCTTCTCGCCTGCCATCGTGCGCCCGAGGTCGCGAATGGGCTCCGCCTCGTCGAGCACACGCTGGATCTTCGCCGGCATCTCGTCGAGCTGCGCAAGCAGCGCCTTGATCTCGTCCGGGAACTTGTTGCCACGCAACTGGGCGAGGTAGATGCCCAGCACGTAGGACGCGGTGATCTGCGCGAGGAACGCCTTCGTCGACGCGACCGCAATCTCTGGTCCGGCGCGCGTGTAGAGCACCGCGTCGGCTTCGCGAGCGATGGTCGAACCCTGGACGTTCACGATCGCGACCACAGGGGAACCCTGCTGCTGTGCGTGGCGCACCGCCATGATCGTGTCCATCGTCTCGCCCGACTGGCTCACTGCGACCACAAGGGTCTTCACCGACAGGACGGGGTCGCGGTACCGGAACTCGTGAGCGAGCTCGACCTCGACCGGAACACGCGTCCAGTGCTCGATCGCGTACTTGGCGACCATGCCGGCGTACGCCGCGGTGCCACAGGCGATGATGATGATCTTGTCGATCGCCGCGAGCACCGACTCGGCCACGATTCCCTCGTCAAGCGTGAGGTGACCCTGCTCATCGAGACGTCCACGCAGCGTGTCCGCGACAGCAGCGGGCTGGTCGTGGATCTCCTTGTCCATGAACGTCGCGAAGCCGCCCTTCTGCGCAGCGGACGCATCCCACGTCACCTCGTACGGCGCGCGTTCGATCTCATCACCCGCAAGGTTCGTCACGCGCACGCCTTCGGGCGTGATCTCGACAACCTCGTCCTGGTCAAGCTCAAGCGCCGTGCGGGTGTGCTCGATGAACGCGACAACGTCCGAACCCAAGAAGTTCTCACCCTCACCAAGGCCGACGACGAGCGGCGAGTTGCGGCGGGTGCCGACCACGACATGGGGCTCGTGGGCGTCGACCGCAAGCAGAGTGAAGGCGCCCTCAAGCCTGCGAGCGACGGTGCGCATCGCGTCGGCAAGGGACAGGCCGTCCTCGACGTAACGAGCCAAGAGGTGACCCGCCACCTCAGTGTCGGTCTCCGAGTAGAAGATGACGCCCTGCGCCACGAGTTCCTTGCGCAGCGAGGCGAAGTTCTCGATGATGCCGTTGTGGATGATCGCGATGCGGCCACCGGCAGCGATGTGCGGGTGCGCATTTGAGTCGGTCGGGCCGCCGTGGGTCGCCCAACGGGTGTGCCCGATCGCCGCAGTTCCCTGCGGAAGAGGCGACTCCGCGAGCAGCTTGGCGAGGTTGTTCAGCTTGCCGGCCTTCTTGACGACAGAGAGCTTCTCCCGGTCGTCAGTGACGACGGCAATGCCGGCCGAGTCATAGCCTCGGTACTCAAGGCGCTCAAGGCCGCCCATGACCACGCCCTCTGCGCGAGCACTAGAACCACCCGCGCCGACGTATCCCACGATTCCACACATGCAAGGCAGTCTAGTTGTCGCCCTGCCGAGTGTGTGCCCGCACGAGTCACCGGCGAGTGTGCGCGACAATAGCGAGGTGACGAGTACGGACGAACAGGCGGCGACGCCGTTCAGGACGTTCACCCGCGCGGCATGGTCGGCGCTCGCTGACACGACGCCCTTGCCGCTCACGGCCGACGACGTGCGGCGGGTGCGCGGTCTTGGTGACCCTATTGACCTCACCGAGGTCGATCAGATCTACCGTCCGCTCGCGCGGTTGCTCACCTTGTACTCGGAGGCCGTTGGCGGTCTCCATGAAGCGACGAGCGCCTTCTTGCAAGAACGCGCGACCCGCACGCCCTTTGTCGTCGGCATCGCGGGCTCCGTGGCCGTCGGCAAGTCGACCACGGCACGAGTGCTGCGGGAGATGCTTGCGCGCGGCCCCGCCTCCCCGCGAGTTGAACTCGTGACGACAGACGGCTTCCTCTTTCCCAATGCGGTCCTCGAGCAGCGTGGTCTCATGTCACGCAAAGGCTTCCCCGAGTCCTACGACCGCCGTGCGCTGCGCGAGTTCATTGCGGCCGTGAAGTCCGGTGTCGACGAGGTGCGCGCTCCGGTCTACTCGCACGTCACCTATGACATCGTCCCCGATGAGTCGATCATTGTGCGCAAGCCGGACGTCCTCATCGTCGAGGGCCTCAACGTCCTCCAGCCCGCAGGCGTGCGCGGCCTTGACGCGACAGCGCCCGCAGTGTCCGACTACTTCGACATGTCGATCTACGTTGACGCCGACAAGGCCGCGGTCCGGCAGTGGTACATCGACCGCTTCTTGTCCCTGCGCGCCGGGGCGTTCTCACGGCCGGACAGCTACTTCCGCCACTACGCGGAGTTGACTGACGAGCAGGCGACAGCGCGGGCAGGCCAGATCTGGGACACGATCAACGCACCGAACCTTGAGCGCAATATTGCGCCCACGCGATCGCGGGCCACGATCATCTTGCGAAAGGGCGCCGATCACGCGATCGAAGCCGTCCACATGCGCAAGCTATAGCGGCTTGCGGGCCACCACGGTGATGGTGCACGGCATCATGTCGCGCTCCTCGTTCGGGAACACATAGTTGCCGTCCGGACGTTCCACCATGCGTTCCATGAACTTCCACGGCAGCGTGGTGCCCTCATCAAGAGCGACCAGCTGAAGCCGGTGGCGCAGCAGCACCGAGACGATCTCCGAAACGGAATGCGGCCACTCGAAGGTCGTCGTGTGCTCGAGAGTGCCGTCGCCGACGTACGTGGTGTCGTCATCCCACGCGAGCGCGCGCCCATCGCCAAAGTAGCGGTACTTCACGGTGAAGTCGGGCGCCTCGTCGTCGAGGGTGAAGAGGAACGGGTGAGCATCGCGGAAGTAGAACAGCCCACCCGGCTTGAGGAGTGCCGCCACCTGCTCACCCCAGCGGTCGAGGTCGCTCAGCCACGAAATGGTGCCGATGCTCGTGTAGACGACGTCGAAAGCCACGTCTGCACCGAGCTGGGAATCGACAAGCGAACGCGCCTCAAGCACGTCGCCCTCGACAAAGCGCGCATCGATGCCGAGCTCAGCCGCGAGCTCACGTGCGGCGATGAGAGCGGACGGTGAGAAGTCGACGCCAGTCACGCGTGCACCCGCCCTCGCGAGCGACACAGTGTCAGTGCCGATATGGCATTGCAGGTGACACACGTCGAGCCCCGCGAGCGAGCCCGAACCCAGATGAGAGGTCAAGACGGGCAGGTCGTCCGCGACGACCTGGCTCAGATGCTGTGGGTCGTCGCGCAGTGCTGTGAGGTTGTAGGCCTCGAGATGGAGCGGAACGCGGTCCTCCCAGTTCGCGAGATTCGCGTCCCGTGCGTCACTCCACTCGATATCGACGCCATCGACGATGCCGTCAATGCCGTACGGGTTCTCGCTCATGGCTGCTCGACGCCCGTCGTCTCGTCCGCGCCGTCAAGTCGCTCGCGCACATCGGGCAGCTCCGGCGCGGTGAGGCCGAAGAGCGCGAGCACGCGGTCCACCGCAACACCGAGCACCACACCACCCGTGATGCCGACGAGGATCGACAAGAGGAGGTTGTCGCCAAGGAAGCTGCCCGCCACGGTGCCGATGCCGATCCCCCATGCCGCCCAGATAGTGACGGCGATCCCGTCCACGCCCATGAAGCGTCGGCGGGGGAAGCGGAGAGCACCCGCACTGAGGTTCACTGCCACGCGGCCCATCGGGATGAAGCGGGCGGCAATGATGTAAAGAGTGCCGCGGTGCTCAAGAGCGTGCTCAGCCCAGTCAAGCGCGGCGATGACGCGGGGACGGCGGAAGAATCGATGGTTGCGGATATCGACCTTCGTCCCGATCGTGTACGTCAACTGGTCGCCGCACCACGCGCCGAGGGCGGCCGCGACAAAGACGATCGGGAGGATTGGCTTGCCAACCGTCTGCCACGCCGATGCCGCAGCGATCACTGACGATTCGCTCGGCACTACGGGGAAGACGCCGTCGATGAGCGACACCGCCCAGATCGCGGGATAAATCCACCACGACTCGACAAGATCGAGAATGCCGCTCTCGATGTACTCAGAAAGGTGGGTGATCCAGTCCCATACGTCGCTCACCGCGCCAGTCTAGGTCGCGCCGTGCGTGCGGCACGTCAGTGCTAGAGGGCGAGGCGGCTGGCGACGACGGCCGCGAGCGCATCGGCATGACGCTGGGCGTCCTCGTGAGTGCCGGCTTCGACCATGACCCGGACGAGGGGCTCCGTGCCCGACGCCCGCAGCAGCACGCGCCCGCCGTCGCCGAGTTCATCGCGAACCGCGGTGAGGGCGTCGGCGAGTTCGGGGTCCGTGTGGACTCGCGCACGATCGACGCCGCCCACGTTGACGAGCACCTGCGGCAACGTCTCGATGCCTGCCACGAGCCCAGCGAGGGGGCCGCTGGAGGCGGCGAGAGAGCCGAGGAGGAGGGACGTCAGCACGCCATCGCCGGTGGTCGCGTAGCGCGACACGATGATGTGGCCAGACTGCTCACCACCAAGGGTGTAGCCGCCTTCGCGCATCGCCTCGAGCACGTAGCGGTCACCCACCGCCGTCTCGACGATGTCGACGTTCTCGCGGCGCATCGCGTGGTGAAGACCGAGATTCGACATCACGGTTGCCACGAGCGTGTCGTGATAGAGGGTGCCGTTGTCACGCATCGCCACCGCGAGCAGGCCCATGATGTGGTCGCCGTTGATGATCGCGCCGTTCGCATCCACGGCCAAGCAGCGATCGGCATCGCCGTCGTAGGCGACGCCGACGTCGGCGCCGTGCTCGACGACTGCCGCTTGCACACCACCCATGTGGGTCGATCCAGCGTTGGCGTTGATGTTGCGGCCGTCCGGCTCACAGTGGAGACGGATGACGGTGGCGCCAGCAGCCTCCAGCGCCGCCGGTCCAATCTGTGACGCAGCGCCATGGGCGCCGTCCACCACAACGGTGAGCCCGGCAAGCGGGGTCTCACGGCCGGCGAACTCAGTGACGGCCTTGTCGAGGTGAGCGAGGTAGTCGGCGGCAAGATGACGTGCATCCGTGATCTCACCGACCGCCTCTCCCACGGGGCGATCCCACGCGTCGTCAAGGCGCTCTTCAATCGCATCCTCAACGGCGTCGGGCAGCTTGACGCCGCCACGGGCGAAGAACTTGATGCCGTTGTCCGGCATCGGGTTGTGAGAGGCCGAGATCACGACGCCGAGATCGGCGTCGGTCGCACCCGTCAGATATGCGACAGCCGGCGTCGGAAGGACGCCGGCGTCGAGCACATCAACGCCTGCCGAGGCGAGCCCTGCCGCCACAGCGGACGACAGGAACTGACCCGACAGTCGGGTATCACGGCCGAGGACGGCGCGTGGGCGATGTCCGGAGAACTCGCCACGTTCGGCGAGGACATGGGCAGCCGCAACTGACAGGCTGAGCGCAAGCTCGGCCGTGATGTCGCGGTTGGCCAGCCCACGGACGCCGTCCGTGCCAAACAATCGCGCCACGCGCGCAGTCCTCGATTAAC
>CAZRHL010000042.1:0-14981 GCA_964600005.1 uncultured Demequinaceae bacterium | reverse complement strand
ACGGGCGATGCGATCGAACAACGCCTTGTCGAGCACTGCGCCTTCGCGCCGTACATCGTCGGGATGAACGCGAATGATCCGGTCGAGCCGCACTTCGCTTGGCCGCCCCCGATGATCCCACGCGCCGCTTCCCACGTCCATCCAGCGTCGGCCGGTGGCTGAGCTGTGGTGAGGATCGCGGTCATGGTCCTTGGACGTCATCATGAGCGCGAGCAGCCAGGCGTTGTCCCTGCCGATGAGGAGGACGGGACGATCTTTGCCTTGGCGGTGATCGTCCTCATATGGCACCCACGTCCACACCACTTCACCCGGATCCGGAACACCGTCGAGGTTGGGGGAGTAGATCGGGCGAATCGGTCCCGTGTAGTCACCCGGATAGGAGCGGTGGCCCGCGAGACGCTCCCGACGCGAACGGCGCCGAGGCGGTCGGCGATCTCCCGGGCGGCGAGGTCGCGACTTCGTGCCGGGCCGTGCAAGCATCGCCACCGTCAGTGCGGCGGCGGCGGCAACACCCAGGTATCCCGGTTCCACGAGAACGATTCTGCCTCGCTAGACGACGCCGGGCGCAGAGGCGGCGACCTCGGCTGGGGTGTCGTGGGCCGTCATGCCTGTTGTGATGACTGACGCGGGAACGGGGTGGCCGAAAAGGAAACCTTGGCCCAGGTGCCAGCCGTGACGGCGCGCCAACGTGTACTGAGCCTCAGTCTCGATGCCCTCGATCACGCCGAACATGTCGAGTGAACGGGTGAGGGTGGCGATCGCCGTGGAGATGCGGTCACCGGTGCCGCGGTCTCCAAGGCGCAACGTGAAGTCGCGCGCGAGCTTGAGCCCGGAGACGGGGTTCTGCAACACGGAGCTGAGAGCCGAGTAGCCGGTGCCGAAGTCATCGAGGATGAGCTCGCAGCCAAGCTCGGTGAGGGCCTTGAGGTCGGCGCGCGCAGCGGCGGTCGCCATCAACATGCCCGATTCCGTGATCTCGAGGCTCAGCTGGCGAGGCCGGGCGCCGGTGGACGCAAGCGCCTGGCGCACCACACGAGTGAGATCGGCTGTGCCGATCTGGCGTGTCGACACGTTGACGAACACCTTGCCGGTGAAGCCCGGGCGGTCAACGAGGAACTGGCAGGCGTCGTGAAGCACGGCAGCGCCGAGCGGAATGACGAGGTTTGCGTCTTCGGAGATCGGAATGAACTCGTCGGGGAGGAGCAGTCCGCGCTGCGGATGCTCCCACCGCACCAGCGCCTCGTACGCCACGATCTCGCGCGTATTGAGATTGACGACGGGCTGGTAGTGGACAACGAGTTCGCCCTCACGGATCGCCGTGCGGAGTTCAGACTCGATCGACAACTTGGTGAGGGCGTGCTCACGCATCGAGGCGTTGTACACCTCGATGCGGTCGCGACCGGCCTGCTTAGCGGCGTACATCGCCATATCGGCGTTGCGCACGAGCGCCTCAGCGCCCATATCGGGCTCGGCCATCGCAAGACCCGCCGAGACCGTCGGTTCCAGCTCGTGCCCGTCAATCCTGAACGGCTGCCGCATCGCCTGGGTGATGCCATGAGTGACAGCGAGTGCCGCCTCAGGGCCCATCACGTCCTCGACAACGACCACGAACTCATCACCGCCAAGGCGCGCCACGGTGTCGGCTGAACGCACGGCGCCCTGGAGACGACGGGCGAGCTCGACGAGCAAGGTGTCGCCAGCGTCGTGCCCAAACGAGTCATTGACCACTTTGAAGTGATCGATGTCGAGGAAGATGCATGCGACGGTCGCGGCGCGCTGCTCGTGAGTGTCGAGAGCGAGCTCAAGGCGGTCCATGAGCAGGGTGCGGTTCGCGAGGCCCGTCACGTGGTCGTAAAGGGCGCGGCGCTCGAGCAGGTCCCGGGCACGGCGGATCTCGGTGACGTCTTCGATCTGTGCCACATAGTGGTGGCCGTGGGGGTCGTCGGCGGCGAGAACGTCGGAGACCGTCACGCGCGCCCAGATGGTGTCGCCTTCGCGGTGGAGCAGGCGCTTGTGCAGCTGGTAGTACGGCACGGCACCTTCTGCGAGCTGCTTCATCAACTCAAGGTCGCGCGGCAGGTCATCCGGGTGGGTGAACTCGCCAAAGTGGCGGTGAACCATCGCGGACGGGTCACGGCCCACGATGCGCGCGAACGCTGCGTTGACCTCGACGTAGCGGCCACCGGAATCGAGGATTGCCATTCCGATGGGGGAGTCACGGAAGGTGAGTGTGAACAAGCTGTCGTGTGCGCTCACACAATCTCCGTTCTTGTCACATGTCGACCGGCATCGTTGCCGTTCTCAGTATCGGCACCATACGGAATCCCTCAAGCCACTCTTCGTGGGACCATAGTGGTTCCCGTAGGACCGAGAAGGACGATACTGCCAGTGCCCGCCACTTCCATTGAGCCCGCCGCCACCGCGCCGGAACTCATCCGCAACTTCTGCATCATCGCCCACATCGACCACGGCAAGTCGACGTTGGCAGATCGGATGCTTCAGCTCACCGGCATCGTCGATGAGCGCCTCATGCGTGCCCAGTACTTGGATCGCATGGACATCGAGCGCGAGCGTGGCATCACCATCAAGTCCCAGGCCGTGCGGATGCCCTGGCAGGTGGAGGACAGATCCTTCGCCCTCAACATGATCGACACGCCGGGCCACGTCGACTTCACCTACGAGGTGTCGCGCTCGCTCGCAGCGTGTGAGGGCGCGGTGCTCCTCGTCGACGCCGCACAGGGCATCGAAGCGCAGACTCTCGCCAACCTGTACTTGGCGATGGAGAACGACCTCACGATCATTCCAGTGCTCAACAAGATCGATCTGCCCGCAGCCGACCCTGAGCGCTACGCGGCAGAGCTCGCCCAGCTCATCGGCTGCGACCCCAACGACGTGATGCGCGTCAGCGGCAAGACCGGCGTGGGCGTCAAGGAGCTGCTCGACCGCATCGTCGCGGAGATCCCCGCCCCCGTTGGCGACGCCGACGGTCCTACTCGCGCGATGATCTTCGACTCCGTCTACGACACGTACCGCGGCGTTGTCACCTACGTGCGTGTCATTGACGGCCGTGTGAAGGCGCGTGACCGCATCGCGATGATGTCGACGCACACCCAGCATGATCTGCTCGAACTCGGTGTCATCAGCCCCGAGCCCGTCCCCACCAAGGGCCTTGGTGTCGGCGAAGTGGGCTACCTCATCACGGGTGTGAAGGACGTGCGCCAATCGCGTGTCGGTGACACCGTGACTCTCGCGCGCAATGAGGCGACAGTTCCGCTCGGCGGCTACCGCGACCCTAAGCCGATGGTCTACTCGGGTCTGTACCCCATCGATGGTTCCGACTACCCGGCACTTCGCGACGCTCTCGACAAGCTCAAGCTGAACGACGCCGCACTCACGTACGAGCCGGAGACCTCAGCGGCTCTTGGCTTCGGCTTCCGCTGTGGCTTCCTCGGTCTGCTGCACCTCGAGATCGTGCGGGAGCGTCTTGAGCGCGAGTTCAACCTTGACCTCATCTCGACCGCGCCCAACGTCATCTACGACGTGACGATGGAGGACGGCAAGGTGTACGAGGTCACGAACCCCTCCGAGTTCCCCGGCGGCAAGATCGCCGAGGTGCGTGAGCCGATGGTGCGCTCGACGATCATCTCGCCGAGCGAGTACATCGGCGCGATCATGGACCTGTGCCAAACGAAGCGCGGCACCCTCATCTCGATGGACTACCTGAGCGAGGAGCGCGTCGAGATGCGCTACCGCTTGCCGCTCGCCGAGATCGTCTTCGACTTCTTCGATCAGTTGAAGTCACGCACGCGCGGCTACGCGAGCCTCGACTACGAGATGGACGGCGACCAGAGCGCCGCGCTCGTCAAGGTCGACATCTTGCTCCAGGGCGAACCCGTCGACGCCTTCAGTGCCGTGGTCCACAAGGACGCGGCCTACTCGTATGGCGTCATGATGACGGGCAAGCTGAAGGACCTGATCCCTCGTCAGCAGTTTGAGGTGCCGATTCAGGCGGCCGTTGGTTCGCGCATCATCGCTCGCGAGACCATTCGTGCCATTCGCAAGGACGTGCTTGCCAAGTGCTACGGCGGTGACATCTCCCGCAAGCGCAAGCTGCTTGAGAAGCAGAAGGAAGGCAAGAAGCGCATGAAGAACATCGGCTCTGTCGAGGTGCCGCAAGAAGCCTTTATCGCCGCCCTCAACACGTCCGAGCCTGCGGAGAAGTCCGACAAGAAGAAGTGAGTGCGCTCGTGTCGCCGCAGACGCCAGAACGTGACTTCGGCGTCTACGTTCATGTGCCGTTCTGTGCGGTTCGCTGCGGCTACTGCGACTTCAACACCTATGCGCCTGGCGAAGTCGACGGCGCGACCCCGGAGGGCTACGTGGCCGCCGCGCTTGCGGAGATGGCTCTTGCCCGCCGCGCCATGGGCGACGATCCGCGTCCGGCGCGGACGGTGTTCTTTGGCGGCGGCACGCCAACGATGCTCGACGCCTCAGCGCTCATTCGCCTGCTTGATGAGGTGCGCCTCACGTGGGGCCTTACGGCGGACGCTGAAGTCACCACGGAAGCCAACCCCGACTCGGTGACGGAGGAGTCGTTGGGTGCCCTCGCGTCGGCCGGGTTCACTCGCGTGAGCTTCGGGATGCAATCAGCCGTGCCGCACGTGCTTGCCACGCTTGAGCGCACACATCAGCCGGAGAACGTGGCCCGTGCTGCCCAGTGGGCGCGCGCGGCGGGCCTTGCTGTCAGCCTCGACCTCATCTACGGAACGCCAGGGGAGAGCCTTGACGATTGGCGTGCGAGCGTGGACGCGGCGCTCGCCCTTGAGCCGGATCACATCAGTGCGTATGCGCTCGTCATCGAACCTGGCACCCGCATGGGTGGGCAGCTGCGGCGCGGACTGATCGCCCCCACCGACCCTGATCTCCAAGCCGCGATGTACGAGCTCGCCGATGATGCCTTCACGGCGGCAGGGCTCAACTGGTACGAGGTCTCGAACTGGGCCCGCACGCCCGATCAGCGCTGCCGGCACAACATCGCGTACTGGCGCAGTCACGACTGGTGGGGGGTCGGCCCAGGCGCGCACTCTTACCTCGGCCCGCGAGCTGGCGGCGCAGGATCGGTGCCCGCACGGCGTTGGTGGAACGTCAAACACCCCCTCGCGTACTCGCGGCGCTTGGCTGAGGGCCTGAGCCCTGAGGACGATGGTGAAGACCTCACGCCGGAGGCCCTCGCCTTTGAGCGGATCATGCTCGGTCTGCGCCTTGCTGACGGGCTTGAGCGCGAGGCAGTGGGAACGGACAAGGCCGACGCCATCGCCCACCTGATCGCCGATGGCGTGCTGGACGGGGCGTCGGCCCTGCGCGGACGACTCGTGTTGACCCGGCGGGGGCGACTCCTTGCTGACGCCGCGATCCGTGCCTTGGCCTGAGCCGCTACTTGATGAAGGTGAACTTGAAGGGGATCGTGTAGTACACGCCCTGGTTCGCCCTGACTCCGGCGACGATCATCACGATGAACGCGTAGAGCGCATAAAGACCCCACAGCGGCAACGTGATGAAGAGGCCGATCACCATCATGAGCAGGCCGAGAAGGAAGGCTGCGACACCGCCCACGAGCACCGTGAGCTGGAGATTGAGGTTCTCCTTGCCGTGGTGGGCGACAAGTGCAGAGCGATCCTTGTAGATGAGCCACACCAAGAGCGGCGCGATGAACGCCAGGGTGCCGCCGGAGAACAGCGCGGCGACCACGGCGAGGATGTGGGCGAGCATGGCCCAGGTGCGGGCATCGGACTCGAGCATGGGCTGCGGAGCAAGACCCGTCGACGCGGGTGGCGTCTCGGGTGCGGGGGAAGAGTTGTTCTCGGTCATGACACCACTGTCGCAAAACGACTCGGGGCCCCGCATCGGCCTGCCGACCGATTTGGGGCCCCGAGGGTCCTCAGGGATTGACCCTGAGCTACTTGACGATGCGCCAGTTGACGGGGTAGCGGTACACCTCGCCGCGGTTCGCGGCAAGACCGGCGATGATCGCGAAGATGATCACACCGATGAACGCAATACCGCAGGTGACAACCGATGCGATGGTGCCGAGGATTGCGAAGTTCAGGGCTTCGGTGGCCTGGTCCTTCTGGAACTCGCTCTTGTCCTTGCCAATGACCCAGAAAATGAGCGGGCCAATGATGCCCAGCAGGATCATGCTCAGGTGCGCAAGCATCGCCTGGGTACGGTCGTCAGGAGTGCTCGGAATCGCCGCTGCGGGCGAGGGGGTCTCAGTCATCTGTTTTCACCACTTTGAATTGGATTGGGTACTGTGCGGGCTCCCCCCGTCGCGCGAGCCGAAAGCCTGCCAGACAGCAGTAGACAGCAACGACGGGAACCACCCACTGCGCCAATGTACCGACAAAGCCCACCAATGGCACGAAGATGCGAACGAGTGTGGCGAGCAGGAATGCAAAGAGCGCGGCCGCGGCGAAGTTTGTCGCCTTTGCCGCCTCACCTGCCGTGAAACGATCCGACCGTCGCGACGCGAAGAACATCGCGGCAGGGATCACGGGTCCGGTGAGCGCCAACAGGTGCACGGCGCCGGCGCGCACCGTGCGCTCACGCTCGTGAAAGGTGTACGTCATTGCTCCTCCACGGTCAGGCTAGTGCGCTGCGCCCTCAGGCGGCGTCAGCCTCGGTAGAATTGGCACTCGGTTCTGCTGAGTGCCAACGGGAGGTGAGGAGTGAGCGAGGAACGCAAGGAAGCCATCCTCCGCGCGATCGTGGAGGGCTACGTCTCGACACATGAGCCCATCGGTTCCAAGGCGCTCTCTCAGAACTACGACCTCGGCGTCTCTCCGGCGACGATTCGCAATGACATGGCGGCACTTGAAGAGGAAGGGCTCATCGCCCAGCCGCATACCTCTGCCGGGCGCGTTCCCACAGACAAGGGCTACCGCCACTTTGTCGACATGCTCGCCTCGGCGGCATTGCAGGACAGCCACAAGCGCGCGATCTCAACGTTCCTCTCCGACGCGGTTGATCTCAACGACGTCGTCGAACGCTCAGTGCGCCTGCTGAGTCAGCTCACCCGCCAGGTCGCGGTGGTCCAGTACCCGTCTTTGCGAGAGAGTGCGGTGCGCCGCGTCGAGCTGGTGCGGATGGCGCCTTCACGGGCGCTCGCCGTGGTGGTGAGCGCTGACGCGCGCGTCGAGCAGGCGACGGTGGCCCTGCCTCACACACTTTCCGACGACGAGTTTGAGCAGATCGCGCGTGAACTCAACGACACCGCGTCGGGTCACACACCTGCACCGCTAGAGCGCGAACTCGGCAAGTGGTCGCAGCGTCACGCCCAAAGCGAGTGGGTGAAGGATCTGGCCGACGCTGTGGTCGGCGCCGCGCGGGGTGGCACGGTGGAGAGGGTGGTCTTCGCCGGAACGGGCAACCTCACCCGGGCGAGCACCGACCTTGACGCCGACGCCGTCGCATCCGTGCTCGATGCGCTTGAGGAACAAGTGGTGCTGTTGCGGCTGTTGCATGAAATGGCTGCTGAGGGTCCAGTCGCCGTCCGCATCGGCTCTGAGACGGGTCACGAGGCGCTTGCAGGCACGTCGATCGTCGCGGCGGGCTACGGCTCCGTATCCAAGCCAGCTTTGCTTGGGGCGCTTGGCCCCACACGAATGGACTATCCAGGAACGATGGCCGCTGTCCGCGCGGTGGCTCGCTACCTGTCGAAAGTGGTGGAGACGTGAAGGATTACTACGCCGTACTCGGCGTAAGCCGCGATGCGAGCGAGGCCGAGATCAAGAAGGCGTATCGCAAACTCGCTCGAGAGTTGCACCCCGATGTGGCTGGGCCCGAAGCGGAGGATCGCTTCAAGGATGTCGCAGCGGCCTACGAGGTGCTGGGCAACGCAGACAAGCGAGCGAAGTACGACCGTGGCGTCGACCCCCGCTCATCGAGCGGCGGCATGGGCGGCGGCTTCGGCTTCGACGACATCTTTGAGACCTTCTTCGGCGCTGCGACGGGTTCCTCGCCGCGCCGTGGCCCCACGTCTCGCACCCAGCGTGGCGGCGACACGTTGGTGGAGGTCGACGTCACGCTCGAAGAAGCGGTCTTCGGTGTTCACAAAGAGGTGCCGGTCGACGTCGCCGAGGTGTGTGGGGCCTGCAATGGCACATGTTGCGCGCCGGGCACCCAGCCCACCACGTGTACGCAGTGCAACGGTGCGGGCGTCGTGCAACGTGTCGCGCGATCTTTGCTCGGCCAGATCATGACGACCTCGCCCTGCCCGCGCTGCGGCGGCTACGGCTCGATCATCGAGACGCCGTGCACCGAATGCTCGGGTCAAGGCCGCACGCGGGAGCGGCGTTCGATCGATGTCGACATTCCGGCTGGTGTTGAGTCGGGCACCCGCATCCGGATGGCGGGCGCGGGTGATGCCGGGCCGGGCGGCGGCCCCCGAGGTGATCTCTATATCGAGATTCGCGAAAAGCCCCACAAGAGCTTCGAACGCCGAGGCGATGACCTTCACTGCACGATCGAATTGCCGATGACGGCGGCTGCGCTCGGCACGGTCGCTCAAGTTGACACATTCGACGGTCCCCAAGACGTTGATGTGCGGCCGGGCACCCACGCCGGTTCCACCATTACCCTCAAGGGGCTCGGCGTGGGGCGTCTGCAACGCCAAGGCCGTGGCAACCTTTACGTCCACCTTGACATTCAGACCCCGACCGACCTGTCGGATGAGCAAGCCGACCTGCTCCGCCAACTCGCCGAGATGCGCGGTGAAGAGCGTCCCGAGGCGCGCCTCGCACCGCTTGGCGGTGGCGTATTCGCTCGTTTGCGCGATGCCTTCATGGGTCGCGGCTAGGACACTGTCGCTGTGAGCGCGCCCGTCTTCATCTGCCCCTTCGCGGCCGACGCCGTGGTGGGGGAGGTTGTCACCCTCAGCGGCGCGGAGGCTCGTCACGCGGCAACTGTCCAACGGCGTCGTGAGGGGGACAGGCTCGATCTTGTCGACGGAGCGGGTCGGCGTGTGGGTGGCCCGATCGTTGCCGTCCGAGACGGGGAGCTCGACATTCGTGTCGAGGACACCTCGCACGACGCTGACCCGCCGATCACTCTCGTGCAGGCTCTTGCCAAGGCTGGTCGCGATGAGCAGGCAGTCGAGTCTGCGACTGAGCTCGGTGTGACGCGCATCGTGCCATGGGCGGCAGAACGCTCGATCGTGCAGTGGAAGGGACCCAAGGCGGCAAAGGGGCGTGCGCAGTGGGTGTCATTGGCGACAGCGGCGACCAAGCAGAGCCGGCGCGCGCTCATCCCGCACGTGGAAGACGTCCGCTCGAGCAAAGAGGTCGAGGCGGGAATCCGGGAGGCTGTGGCACGGGGGGAGCGAGTGCTCGTGCTGCATGAAGTCGCTGCCACCCCGCTTGCATCGCTGACGTGGGAGGACCCGAAGCAACCCGTGTGGGTCATTGTGGGCCCTGAAGGGGGCATCTCCGACGCCGAGGTGGGGCGGTTTGTTGCCGCCGGCGCCGAGGTGGTGCTCCTTGGTCCCCATGTGCTGCGCGCATCGAGCGCAGGTCCGGCGGCGATCGCGGGGCTCGCGATTGCGCGCGGGACGTGGGCGGCACGGCGGCCTACGCTAGGGGCATGAGCGATTGCCTTTTCTGCAAGATCGTCGCCGGTGACATCCCCGCAGCGATCGTCGCCGAGTCCGAGAATGTCATCGCCTTTCGGGATATCGCGCCCAAGGCACCTCTCCACGTTCTCGTGGTGCCGCGCACGCACGTCGCAAACGTGACGGAGGCGGCCGCGCAGATCCCCGCAGTGCTGGCTGAGATGGTCGCATTGGCACAACAAGTGGCAGACACGGAGGCGGATGGCACCTATCGCCTCGTGTTCAACACCGGCGAGAATGCAGGACAGAGCGTGTTCCACGTGCACGGACATGTGCTCGGGGGCAAGGCGCTGGAATGGGAGAACGTGTGAGTGCTTCGCGAGTCGTCATCGTTGACGACGCCGCGGTGATGCCGGACCTGCTAGGAACGGCAGACGCCGTCATCAAGGAGGTGGAGCGAGCATTCCCCAGCGTCGACGTGCTGGTGCGGGGAAACCACATCTCGCTGACGGGGGACGACGCGGACGTCGCTGCATGCGCCGCCGCCATCGAAGAGCTGCGCTCCATGCTTGCCGCTGGCGTATCCCTGACGCCCGAGGTGGCTCGGGAGACGACTCGGATGCTTCGTGACGCCCGCTCGGCGGTAAGTGAAGCGTCGGACGGATCGAATCCGCAGTCACGGCCCGCGGCTGTCCTTGCTCGTTCGATCCTCAGCTCGCGCGGCCGCACCATTCGCCCCAAGACGGAGGGGCAGGCACAGTACGTGTCCGCGATCGAGCGCAACACCATCACCTTTGGAATCGGCCCGGCGGGCACCGGCAAGACGTATCTCGCGATGGCCCAGGCGGTTGCCGCGCTGCAAGGCAAACAGGTGAGCCGCATCATCCTCACCCGGCCCGCAGTCGAGGCCGGTGAGCGGCTCGGGTTCTTGCCGGGAACGCTGAGCGAGAAGATCGACCCGTATCTGCGCCCGTTGTACGACGCCTTGCACGACATGGTGGACCCCGAGTCAATTCCCAGGCTCATCGAGGCCGGCACCATCGAGGTCGCGCCACTTGCCTATATGCGTGGGCGAACGCTCAACGACGCGTTCATCATCCTGGACGAGGCGCAGAACACGACGCGTGAGCAGATGAAGATGTTCCTCACCCGGCTCGGCTTCGGCTCCACGATGGTGGTGACCGGTGACATCACTCAGGTGGACCTCCCGGGCGGCACTGACTCAGGGCTGCGCGCGGCCCGCGACATCCTGCGCGGAGTCGACGACATCGCATTCTGCGAACTGGGGGCGAACGACGTGGTCCGTCACCGCCTCGTCAGCGACATCATCGTCGCCTACGCGCAGGACGAAGCCACGCGCTCGCGTCCGCGCCACGATGGCCAGCAGCGCCGATTCACCAAGCCGGCCGATCGAGAGGACCACACGTGATCGAGGTCAACAACGAGACCGACGCCCCGATCGACGAAGCCGAGTTCGCACATCTTGGTGCGTTCGTGCTCGAGAAGATGCACGTTGCACCCGACGCCGAACTAGCCATCCTCTTTGTTGACGAGGCGGCGATGGAGGAGCTCCACGTCAAGTGGATGGACGAGCCCGGTCCCACCGATGTGCTGAGCTTCCCCATGGACGAGTTGCGCCCGGGCACCCCAGAGCGACCCACGCCTGCAGGTCTGCTTGGTGACATCGTCGTATGCCCCACCGTCGCCGAGCGGCAAGCGCGGGCGGCGGGACACTCCGCTGAGGAGGAGATGCTCCTTCTCACGACCCACGGAATCTTGCACCTGCTCGGTTTCGACCACGCTGAACCCGAGGAGGAGAAAGAGATGTTTGCGCTCCAGCGCCAGCTTCTTCTCACGTTCCTCGCATCGCGCGCGTCGTAGGCCAGGGGCCCGATTTCCGCTATCGTGTGGGGCATGGGGGAACTAACAAGACTTCTGGCCGTATCCGTAGCAGGTGCTTTGCTTATCGCAGGGTGTTCAGGCGATAGCTCTCCGGTGGTGACAACCATCGTGGCGACGCCCACTGAGACGAGTGAGCCGACGCCATCGCCAAGCGCTGAATCGAGCCCAGAGCCTGTCGTCGATTCGACTCCTCACTCGCTGCTCGATGGCAGTGTCGGCGTGACGATCACCGCAACGAGAACGGCGGAGAGTTCCACTGACTCCGACGGCAATGTCGTTCACTACGACCCGGCGAATGTCGCTGACGATGATCCGGAGACCGCCTGGCGAATGCCATTCAACGAGTGGCAATGGAATGACTACATCCTCATCACCTTTGATCGGCCGGTGACCATCACCGAGCTCGGTCTGATTCCGGGCTATGCAAAGGTGGACTCCGCATCCGGTGCCGATCGATTCACTCAGAACCACCGCCTGTGCAGCGTGACCTGGGAGACATCGAGTGGAAGCTATTGGAGCCAGGAACTCGAGGAAAAGCCGACGATGCAGACAGTCCCTGTCGCGGGCGAGGTCACATGGCTTCGTCTCGGAGCGATGGTCTCGTGTTCGTTGCTGGAGGGCGACAAGCCCGCACGCGACTTCATCGCAATCTCCGACATCACCGTGCGAGGCACAGTCGCTCCTGCCGCTTGATGCGAGGGCTGGTACTGCTCGACCACATGGCGCGTTCCGGGTCGTGGCCGAGAAAGGCGAAAGTGCTCGCGCGTTAGTCTTGGGCATCATGGAGACCGCGTGAACGCCAACGCAATTGCGCTGCTCGTGTCGATCGGGCTCGCGAGCCTTATCGGTGCGGCCGTCATGCACGCGATCGTTGCCGCCTTTGAGCAGCTGCCCCACGTGCGCGAGCGCGCAATCGCGGAAGCGGTGCGGCCTGATGGCAAGCCAACCCGGGCCGCGAGGCTGGCACGCGACACCGATGAGACGGCGAACGCGGCGTCGGTCGTCTACGCGTCTTGCGAAGCGGTGGCGCTCGTGTGCTGGAGCATCCTCGCGTGGACATGGGGACACGCCTTGTCCTGGCCCGTGTGGGCGGTGGCACTTGTCACGATGGCGCTGGCGATGGCGTATTCGATCTTGGTCGTGCGCGCCGCACCGCGCCATTTGGGCCGCACTCACCCCGAAACCACTGTCCGCGTGCTCGCACCCGTTGCAGCGACGCTTATTGCGTTGTCGACGCCAGTTCGGCTCGTGGTCCCCGCGCTCAATAAGCCCGAACTGTCCGAAGCTGAAGACTTAGTAGAACGGGCGCAAGACGCGCTCGAGGATGAGGACGCCGAACTCTTGCGCGGCGTCGTCAACCTCGGTGACACCCTCACGCGAGAGGTGATGGTGCCCCGTACCGACATGGTGACGATCGCATCCGGCACTCCTGTCAGCAAGGCGATGGTGCTGTTCATGCGGTCAGGCTTCTCCCGCGTGCCCGTCATCGGCGACAACACCGACGACGTGCTCGGCATCGTCTATCTGAAGGACGTGGTGCGAGTGACGTGGGCGAACGCGGGTGGCGCGGAGTCCCCGGTGGACGAGGTGATGCGCGAACCCGTGTTCCTCCCCGAGTCCGTGCCCGCTGACGATCTGCTGCGCCGCATGCAATCCGATGCTTTCCACATGGCGATCGTCATCGACGAGTACGGCGGGGTCGCGGGACTCGTGACGATCGAGGACGTCCTCGAAGAGATTGTGGGCGAGCTCACGGACGAACATGATCGCGCTGAGCCGCAAATCGCGGATCTCGGTGACGGGCGCTACCGCGTTCCAGCGCGCCTTGGGCTTGGCGAGCTCGGCGAGCTCTTTGACATCACGATTGAGGACGATGACGTCGACACTGCGGCAGGAATCCTCGCCAAAGCCTTGGGGAAGGTGCCGCTGCCTGGTTCTTCAGCGTCGGCCCATGGCCTCATCCTGACGGCCGACAGGGCAGAGGGGCGCCGCCGACGCCTCACGTGGCTTGTCGTGGAGCAAGAGCAGACAGAGGCATCAGAAGACGAGGGCAACGAGTCAAGACGCCGTGGCCGCAAGGGGCAGGACAATGAGTGAGACGCCAAAGGGCCACCGATCAGGCTTCGCCTGCTTTGTGGGCCGACCCAATGCAGGAAAGTCGACCCTGATGAATGCGATCGTCGGGGAGAAGGTCGCGATCATGTCGTCCCGACCGCAGACGACTCGCCGCGCCATTCGAGGGATCGTCACCCGTGATGATGCGCAGCTTGTCATCGTCGACACCCCTGGGCTTCACAGGCCGCGGACACTGTTGGGTGAGCGCCTCAATGACCTCGTTCGCGAGACCTTTGCCGAGGTCGATGTCATCGGCTTCTGCCTGCCTGCCGACGAGAAGGTGGGACCTGGCGACCAGTGGATCGCGCGGGAGCTGTCGGAAGCGCGTGCCCCTGTGGTGGCAATCGTCACCAAGGTGGACAAAGTGCCGCGTGAACGCGTTGCCGAACACTTGCTCGCTGTCTCCGAGCTGGGGGAGTGGGCCGATATCGTTCCGGTCTCATCCGTGAAGGACATCCAGGTCGACGTGCTGCTCGACGTCCTCGTCGGCCACCTGCCCGAGGGGCCCCCGTTGTACCCGACCGGAGAAGTGACTGACGAACCTGAAGAGGTCCGTATCGCGGAGTTCGTGCGGGAAGCAGCTCTTGAGGGCGTCCGGGACGAACTTCCGCACTCACTCGCCGTTGTCGTCGAGGAGATCGTGGAATCCGATCAGCCGGCACCTGCGGGCAAGCTGCCCGTCTTGGAGATTCGTGCGCATGTGTTTGTCGAGCGCGACAGTCAAAAGGGCATCATCATCGGCAAGGGAGGCTCACGACTCAAAGACGTGGGCGCAACTGCGCGCAAGGACATTGAGAGGCTGCTCGGACGCAAAGTGTTCCTTGACCTGCACGTGAAGGTGGCCAAGGACTGGCAGCGTGACCCCAAGCAGCTTGGGCGTCTCGGCTTCTAGGGTTCTCCCCGGGCAAGAGCGGTGTGCGCTAAGGTGGCGTCATGCGTGCACGCTCGCTGCTCCTTCGCTGCCGCGACGAGGCCTGACCAGGCCGGATCCTCGTCGCGGTGGTTGGTGTGCCGGCCCACAGCCACCGAGAAAGCGACAAGGACTACACACATGAGCGAGTACTACACCGGCGGAACCCAGAAGTCATCGGCGATGCCGATTCACAAGTACCGGCCCTTCCACGAGCTGATTGCCGTGGACCTGCCTGACCGCACGTGGCCCACCAAGCGCATCGAAAAGGCGCCGCGCTGGTGTGCGGTCGACCTCCGTGATGGCAATCAAGCCCTCATCGAGCCGATGAACGCAGAGCGCAAGATGCGCATGTTCGATCTGCTCGTGCAGATGGGCTTCAAGGAGATCGAGGTCGGCTTCCCCAGCGCGAGTCAGACCGACTTCGACTTTGTCCGGCAGCTCATCGAG
>CAZRHL010000041.1:0-15062 GCA_964600005.1 uncultured Demequinaceae bacterium | reverse complement strand
AAGTGGTAGCGGGCCACGATGGAACCGGAGCCGTCCTTCTTCACCCGCACCACCACGGGAAACCACTACGCCGTGGCACAGGAACTGTTCCGCACCATCCACACCAACGGCTACATGATCGCCCAGACCACTCGTGGTGCGATCTCCCCGTCCACGGGCCGCACCCTCCCTGACCGCTACATCGAGGGCACGTGTCCTATCTGCGGCTACGACGGCGCTCGCGGAGACCAGTGCGACCAGTGCGGCAACCAACTCGATGCAATCGACCTCATCAACCCCGTCTCGAAGATCAACGGCGAGACGCCCAAGTTCATCGAGACCGAGCACTTCTTCTTGGACCTGCCTGCGCTTGCCGAGGCGCTTGGTGAATGGCTCGGTGCGCGCCACGGCTGGCGCCCCAACGTGCTCAACTTCTCGCTCAACTTGCTGAAGGACGTGCGGCCGCGCGCGATGACGCGTGACATCGACTGGGGCATCCCGGTGCCGCTCATGGGCTGGGAAGACAACCCGAACAAGCGCCTCTACGTGTGGTTCGACGCAGTCATCGGCTACCTGAGCGCCTCGATTGAGTGGGCGCGCCGCTCCGGCGACCCAGACGCGTGGCGCTTGTGGTGGAACAACCCCGAGGCGCTCTCGTACTACTTCATGGGCAAGGACAACATCACCTTCCACTCGCAGATCTGGCCGGCGGAATTGCTCGCGGCAGCGGGGAAGGGTGCGCATGGAGGAACGACCGGCACATTCGGGGAACTCGTGCTTCCCACTGAGGTGGTGTCAAGTGAGTACCTCACGATGGAGTCGAACAAGTTCTCCTCCTCGCGTGGTCACGTCATCTACGTTCGCGACTTCCTCTCGCGCTACCAGCCCGACGCTTTGCGTTACTTCATTGCGGTTGCTGGCCCAGAGACGTCCGACGCTGACTTCACGTGGTCTGAATTCAAGCGTCGGACGAATGACGAGTTGGTAGCGGGTTGGGGCAACCTCGTCAACCGCACCGCCTCCCTCCTCCACAAGAACGTCGGCACGATCCCGGCTCTCGACAACCTCGCGGACATCGACCGCGCCGCGCTCGAGCGGTCCGAGACGGCGTTCTCCGAGATCGGCTCGCTCATCGGAGGCCAGCGTCAGCGTCAGGCGATCGGCGAGGCGATGCGCGTGGTGGGCGATGCGAACAAGTACCTTGCGGACACTGCACCGTGGAAGCTGAAGAACACTGATCCCGAGCGCATGCAAACGGTGCTTGGGGTGGCTGCGCAGCTCGTCTCTGACGCGAATACGATGCTCTCGCCGTTCATGCCGCACTCGGCGCAGCGGGTCCACGAGGCGCTCGGCGGCACCGGCGTCTTCGCACCAATGCCCACCATCTCTGAGGTGGATGACCTTGACCGTGCGAACCGTGCGTACCCGATCATCGAGGGTGACTACTCAGCTCAGCACGGGACGTGGGGCCGCCGTGACCTCAGCCCCGGCACCGTGGTGCCCGCGCCGTCGCCGGTCTTCACCAAGCTCGACGACGACATCGTGGAGGCCGAGCTCGAGCGGATGCGCGACGAGGAGTGAGTGACGCCAGCTGGGCGGTGACCCCTGAGCCATTGCCAGCGCCCATCGTCGACAATCACACGCACCTCGATTTCGACTATCGAGGCGCGCCCGAGCGCACTGCGGCTGATCGCCTCGATGAGGCGCAGGCAGCTGGCGTCTCGCGCGCTGTCCAGATCGGTTGTGAGGTCGACTCTGCGCGGTGGACGGTCGCCGCCGTTGCGGACGATCACCGACTCGTTGGGGGTGTGGCGCTGCACCCGAATGAGGCACCTCGTCACACAGCAGGCACTCACGAGTCAGGCCTCGATTACAGCGCCGCTTTCGCTGAGATCGCGGCCCTCGCCACGGCGCCGCGCATCCGAGTGGTGGGGGAGACGGGGCTTGATTATTTCCGCACAGGGCCCGAAGGGCGTGAGGCGCAAGTGCGGTCATTTCGCGATCACATCGCGCTTGCGAAAGAACTCGACCTGGTCCTCCAAATCCATGACCGTGATGCGCATGCGGACGTCCTCGACGTGCTCGCGCGCGACGGCGCGCCCGAGCGCACGGTGTTTCACTGCTTCTCCGGCGATGCGGGCATGGCGCGCTTGTGCGTGGACCGGGGCTACTACCTCAGTTTTGCGGGCACGCTCACCTTCAAGAATGCGACCGACCTGCACGCGGCGATCGCTGTCACACCACTCGATCGCATCCTCATCGAAACCGATGCGCCGTTCCTCACGCCTCATCCGCAGCGCGGCGCGGTCAACACTCCGGCCCAGGCGGCTGCCACTGCGCGGTGGGCAGCGGCACACCTCGATATTGACCTTGAGCGCTTCTGCCGTGCGGTCGACGCAACCTCGGAGGCCCTGTACGGTCCCTGGTAGCGATGTCGCGCCGCGTTTACCATGAACCTATTGGGTTTGCGAAGCGGCATGCCGATATGAGACAAAGATGCGTACACCTTGCGCCAGTCGTTAGGACCGAATGAGTTACAGAACCCTGCCTCCTACGCCCGGTGGCCGCCGTGACAGGCGGTTGCAGGAAGGCGCGCGTTTGCGTACCTACCGGCAGGTTGGCACCACGGCGATTGTGCTTGCGCTCGCCGCAGGGTCCTTCTCTTCTGCTGGTGTCCAAGAGGTGACCTCGGAGTGGTTTGGCCGCGATACCGATCCTGTCGAGAGCGTGGCGCCGATTGCGGCGGCAGACCTCCAGGTCGAGGTCGTCACCGAGACTGCGACGAACTCGATCGCGAGTGGGACCATCGAGACGCCGGACTTCCAGATGCGCACGGGCTCGCGCCGCGTCATCCAAGAAGGCGTCCCCGGGACCGAGCTTGTCAGCTACACCGTGACACGCGTTGGTGGCGTCGAGGTGGATCGCACTCCCGGCATCAGCGTGGTCGTCTCTCAGCCGCAGGACGAGATCGTGGCGGTTGGCTCGCTCGAGATTCCGCCCGCCACGCCCGTGCAGGTCGGGTCAAACCGGGATCTCGGTCAACGACTCGCCTCCGAGCTCTACGGCTGGAGCGGCGATGAGTGGGCATGCCTCGATAACCTGTGGTCGCGTGAGTCCGGATGGTCGCACACCGCCGGGAACAAGCGCTCGGGCGCCTATGGCATCCCGCAGGCGCTTCCTGGTGACAAGATGGCGACCTTCGGTGCTGACTGGGCGACGAACCCCGAGACGCAGATCAAATGGGGTCTGTCGTACATCGCTGGCCGCTACAGCACGCCTTGTGGAGCATGGGGCCACTTCACTCAGAAGAACTGGTACTAGGCGCCCGTGGCCGAGCTCTTAGGCCCCAGCGACATCCGCTCACTCGCGGAAGCCCTGGGGGCATCGCCCACGAAGAAGTGGGGCCAGAACTTCGTTGTCGACTCCGGCACCGTGCGCCGCATCGTCCGTGTCGCGGGAGTGAGCCCTGGCGATGAGGTCGTCGAGATCGGCCCCGGCCTTGGCTCCCTGACGCTCGCACTCCTTGAAGCAGGCGCACGCGTCACCGCGATCGAGATCGACCCGACGCTCGCCGCGGCTCTTCCCGCCACCGTCACCGCCCGTGCAGGCGCCGACGCTCCACTCACCGTGATCCAGTCTGACGCCTTGCGAGTGGAGTCCCTCCCTTCGCAGCCTCGGCTGCTTGTCGCAAACTTGCCGTACAACGTCTCGGTTCCGGTGCTGCTGCACTTCCTTGAGACGTTTCCATCGATCGAACGCGTGCTCGTCATGGTCCAGGCCGAGGTGGCGGACCGTCTCGCCGCACCGCCTGGCTCCCGCACGTACGGAGTACCGAGCGCGAAAGCCGCGTGGTACTGCTCGGTGCGCCGCGCTGGTGACGTGGGGCGCGCCGTCTTCTGGCCCGTCCCTCGGGTGGATTCCGCGCTGCTCTTGCTCGAGCGTCGGCCACAGCCCGTCACATCCGCACCGCGCGACACTGTCTTCGCCGTCATCGATGCCGCCTTTGCCCAACGTCGCAAAGGACTGCGCGGGGCGCTGTCGCAGGTCGCCGGGTCCAGCGCTGCCGCAGAGGCCGCGCTGCGGGAGGCCGGGATCGACCCGCTCACCCGTGGCGAGCAGCTCGCCATCGACGACTTCGCTCGCATCGCCGAGGCGCTGCCGCACCTGAAGGCCGTGCGATGAGTGTGGTGCCCGTTGTCGACGGCGTCACGCGGCGCCGGGTGCGAACCCGCGCCTCCGGCAAAGTGAACCTCCAACTGTCCGTCGGGCCGCGTCGCGAGGATGGCTACCATCCGCTCGCGACCGTGTTCCAAGCCGTCGACCTGTACGAGACCGTGACGGCGTCGGTGCGTGACGACGGCCTCATCAGCCTCGCGGTGCGTGCCGCCCCTGGCTTCGAGGGTGACGTGAGCGAGGTCCCACTTGACGAGCGCAACCTCGCCTGGCGGGCTGCCGAGGCGGTGCGCACTGAATTCGGCATCACCGACGGCATCGACCTCGAGATTCTCAAAGGCGTTCCCGTGGCCGGTGGCATGGCCGGCGGCAGCGCCGACGCTGCCGCCGCGCTTGTCGCCTGCGCAGAGGCCTGGGACTGCGGAGTGTCGCGCGATGACCTCATGCCGCTCGCCGCGCGGCTTGGCGCCGACGTCCCATTCGCCCTGCTCGGCCACACCGCCATTGGCTTGGGCCGCGGAGACGACGTCTCGCTCGCGATGGCGAAGGGCGAGTTTCACTGGGTGTTCGCGCTGCAGAACCACGGACTGTCCACGGCCGAGGTGTTCGCCCACTTCGATGAACAGGTGGCGGGGGGTCGCCGGGCTGCCCCGCACCCCGAGGTCCATCCGAACGTGATGGCGGCGCTGCGTGCCGGCGATGCCGTCATGCTCGGTGCTGCCCTGACAAACGACCTTCAAGACGCCGCGCTGGAGCGTGCCCCGCGGCTGTTCGGCGTCTTCGAGGCATGCGAAGAGGCGCTCGCCTTGGGCGTCATCGTCTCCGGCTCGGGGCCTACTGTCGCCGCCCTTGCGGCCAACGCGCAGCACGCCCGCGAGATTGCGGCGCACCTCACCTCGAAGGCAGTGGCCGACGCCGTGGTGACAGCGCGCGGGCCGGCCACCGGCACCGTGATTCTCGAGGGCTGAGCCCCGTTACTTCTGGAGTGCGTCGCGGATCTGCGTGAGCAGTTCAATCTCGGTGGGCGAGACCGGCTCATCCGGCGCGGGCTCATCCTTGACGCGGCGCTTCGCGATCGTGTTGAGGGGGGCGACCACGGCGAAGTAGATGGCAGCTGCTACGAGCAGGAAGTTGATGACGGTGTTGAGCAGCGAGCCAAAGGAGACCACAGCGTCGTCCGTGGGATCTCCCGGCGTGCCGCCGTCATTGACCGTCCACGTGAGGAACTCTGAGAGGTCCGGCACCTGGAACACCCCGGCGATGATGGGGTTGATGACGTTGCCGACAAGCGAGGTGACGACGGCTCCGAAGGCCGCGCCGATGACGACCGCAACAGCAAGGTCAATGACATTGCCGCGCGTGATGAAGTCTCGAAAACCCTTGATCATGGTGTCCTCCTGACGTGAGCGTGCCGCGTGCGGCGATTCCTCAGGCGTTTCCGGAGGGCATCTCCGGCGCTGCCTCAAGCTGTGACAGGCCGTTCCAGGCAAGGTTGACCAGGTGCGCGGCCACCACTTGCTTGGACGGCTCGCGAACCTCAGCCCAGTGCTGTCCGGCAAGCGCCACCATGCCGACGAGCATCTGCGCGTAGAACGGGGCGACGAGCGGGTTGAGGTCACGACGTTCGAATTGGTACGCGAGCAGGCCTTCTACCTGCGCGGCAACGTCGCCGAGCAGCGACGAGAACGTACCGGACGCTTGGGCGACGGGAGAGTCTCGTACGAGCATGCGGAATCCGTCGGGAGAATTTTCGATATAGCCGAGCAGTGCGAGGGCGGCCCGTTCCACCAGTTGGCGGGGGTGCGCGCGGGACGAGAGCGCCCCGGTCAGCGCACCGAGCAGAGCCTCGACCTCGCGGTCGACGATGACGGCGTAGATGCCTTCTTTTCCGCCAAAGTGCTCGTATACCACGGGTTTTGATACGTCTGCCCGGGCTGCGATCTCTTCGACGGACGTGCCCTCGAAACCCTTCTCAGCAAAGAGCGACCGACCCACAGTGATGAGCTGCTCCCGCCGTTGGCGCGCGCTCATGCGGGCCCGGGGTGACTTCTTTGGCTCGTCGCTCACGCACCTAGTGTGCCGTGAATCCTGGCAGACTGGGGCGCCGGGAGTCACTACGGCTCCGTTCCGCCCTGGTGTAATGGCAGCATGCAGGCCTTTGGAGCCTTGCGGTCTAGGTTCGAATCCTAGTGGCGGAACTCTCGCCGGTAGACTGCTCCTGTTCCTCAACGGCAGTACTTCTCGACCCAGGACAAGGGGGCGCGGTGAGCGCGAACCGGCCGGCCGCCGTCATGATCCTTGCGGCAGGCGAGGGCACCCGAATGCGCTCAGCGACCCCAAAGGTCCTGCACCGCATCGGTGGCCGCTCTCTGGTGCATCACGCAATTGACGCAGCACAGGGGCTCAACCCTGAACACCTCGTCGTCGTCGTTCGCCACGAGCGCGATCGCGTGGGAGCACAGGTGCTCGAGGCAGCACCCGACGCTCTCCTGGCGGACCAAGACGACATCCCCGGCACCGGCCGTGCGGTGTGGTGCGGTCTGACCGCCCTTGACGCTCGCGCGATGGCTGCCGCGACCGTCAACGGTCACGACCGCGAGACCGTGCTCGCGAGTGAAGTCTCCGGGCCGGTTGTCGTCACCTCTGCTGACGTTCCGCTCGTTGACACCGCCTTGCTCGCGGCGATGGTCGATGACCACGTGGAGAACGAGCGCGCTGTCACCGTGGTCTCCGCGCGCGTGCCCGACCCGACGGGTTATGGCCGCATCGTGCGCGATGGCGGCGAAGTGACGGGCATCGTCGAGCACAAGGACGCGACCGCGCAGCAGCGCGAGATCAACGAGATCAACACGGGCCTCTACGTCTTTGATGCCGCCACTTTGCGTGGTGCGCTCGCTTCTCTCACCACTGACAACGCGCAAGGCGAGCTGTATCTGACGGACGTCATCGCGATCGCCCGCGCAGGCGGCTCCCGCGTGGGTGCGTACATCGCTCCCGATGCCGCCGCCGTCGAAGGCGTCAACGACCGCGTCCAGCTCGCCGAGGCGGGCCGCGCGCTCAACCGCCGCATTGTCGAGCGCTGGATGCGCGAGGGCTGCACGATCGTCGACCCTGCCACGACGTGGGTTGACGTGACCGTCACCATCGGCAAGGACGCGACGATCCTCCCCGGCACGCAGCTGCAGGGCTCGACCAGCGTCGGCGCCAATGCGGTGGTGGGACCGGACACCACTCTTGCTGATGTGGAGGTGGGCGACGGCGCGACCGTCATCCGTTCACACGGTTCCTCGTCGCGCATCGGTGCTGGCGCATCCGTTGGCCCCTTTGCCTACCTCCGCCCAGGCACCGTCCTCGGCGACGGCGGCAAGATCGGCACCTACGTCGAGACGAAGAACGCGACGATCGGCGCCGGCTCCAAGGTGCCGCACCTCAGCTACGTGGGCGACGCGACCATCGGCGAGCAGACGAACATCGGCGCCTCGACGATCTTCGTCAACTACGACGGCGTGACGAAGAGCCACACGACGGTGGGCGATCACGTCCGCGTCGGCTCCGACAACACCCTCATCGCCCCACTTGTGATCGGCGATGGCGCCTACACCGGCGCTGGCGCGATCATCCGCCACAACGTCCCGGCCGGCGCACTTGCGCGCAACTCCGCACCGCAACAGGTCATCGAGGGCTGGGTGCGTGAACGCCGCGCCGGCACCCCGTCTGCTGAGGCCGCCGAGCGTGCCGCGCAGAACGGCAGGCTTTCGGAAGCCGCAGCGAGCGGCGAACCGGTATCGTCCCAAGAAGGCAACGCGACCAGAGGTGAGCAATGACATCGGTGATCTCGAACGCGGGTGAGAAGAGGCTCGTATTCATGGGCGGTCGGGCTCACCCCGAGCTCACCGACGCGGTTGCCCGTGAACTCGATATCGAGCCGGTTCCCACGACGAGCTACACCTTTGCCAACGGCGAGCTCTATGTCCGCTTCGGTGAGTCGGTGCGCGGTGCCGATGCTTTTGTGCTCCAGTCCCACTCGGCGCCCATCAACGAGGCGATCATGGAGCAGCTCATCATGGTGGACGCCCTCAAGCGTGCGTCCGCCAAGTCGATCACCGTCATCATGCCCTGCTATGGATATGCGCGTCAGGACAAGAAGCACAAGGGCCGCGAGCCGATCTCGGCCCGCCTCATGGCGGACATGTTCCGTACGGCTGGCGCGGACCGCATCATGTCGATTGACCTCCACACTGCGCAGATCCAGGGCTTCTTCAATGGCCCCGTCGACCACCTGTGGGCGATGCCGCTGCTCGCCCAGTACGTGCGCTCGCGGGTGGCCCCGGACAACCTCACGATCGTCTCTCCCGACGCCGGCCGCGTTCGCCTTGCCGACCAGTGGTCGGACCATATGGGTGCGCCGCTCGCGATCATCCACAAGCGTCGTGACCCGTCGGTGCCCAACCAGGTGAAGGTCCACGAACTCGTCGGTCAGGTTGAAGGCCGCACCTGTGTGCTGGTCGATGACATGATCGACACCGGTGGGACGATCATCCAGGCCGCGCTTGCTCTGTTCGAGAACGGTGCCAAGGACGTCATCGTCGCCGCCACCCACGGCTTGCTTTCCGGCCCGGCTGTGGAGCGTCTGCGCGAGTCGCAGATCTCTGAGGTCATCGTGACGGACACGTTGCCCATTGGCGAAGACCGTCGCTTCGACAAGCTGACGGTGCTGTCGATTGCGCCGCTCATCGCCCGTGCGGTGCGCGAGGTCTTCGACGACGGCTCGGTGACGAGCCTCTTCAACGGGCACGCATAAGTCGCTGCCGGCTGAGGTGCGCCAGCACCGCCGGCGAGGGAGTAGACTGTTCGGGTTCCTCGGCGAGGCTGGCCCTCCATCAGGGCGGCGTGATCGACGCGGCAGATGGCCATTGGCCTTGCCTCGCTGTGGCCGCCATCTGACCGTTTACGAGGAGAAACTCTCAATGTCTGACAAACTGACGATCGTTGCCGAATCGCGTTCCGAATTTGGTAAGGGCGCCGCGCGTCGCGCCCGTGCCGCTGGCAAGATCCCCGCCGTTCTCTACGGTCACGGCACCGAGCCTGTCCACGTGGTGCTCCCGGGCCACCAGACTGCGTTGGCGCTCAAGCACGCAAACGCGCTCCTCACCATCAAGCTCGGCGACAAGAGCGAGCTCGTCATCGCGCGTGACGTTCAGCGTGACGCTGTGCGCCGCACCATCGACCACGTCGACCTCCTCATCGTGAAGAAGGGCGAGAAGATCGCCGTCGAGATCCCGATCCACGTGGTGGGCGAGCCCTTCCCCGGCAACATCGCCGTGCAGGAGTACATGTCGCTGCACGTCAACGCTGAGGCCACCAGCCTTCCCGAGGGCTTCGAGGTGTCGGTCGAGGGCCTCACGGAAGGCACCCACATCACCGCTGCCCAGGTTGAGCTGCCCAAGGGCGCTGAGCTCCTCACGGACCCCGAGGCCGTGCTCGTCGTCGTGACCGCGACGCGCGCGCTCGCATCCGATGAGGGTGCCGGCGAGGCCGAAGAGGCCGACAAGGCCGAAGCGACCGAAGAGTCCGAGTAAGGCATCACGTGTTCGCCCGGTTCGTGCCTTGGGGCGCGGCCGGGCGTTCGCGTCAGCAGGCACAGGAGGATGCGGTGACGAGCCTCGTCATCGGGTTGGGCAATCCCGGTCCCGAGTACGCTGCGACTCGCCACAACGTGGGCCAGATGGTCGCGGACGAGCTCGCCCGACGCTACGGCGGCTCCTTCTCGCGCGACAAGAAGAACAACGCGGTCACGGCCGCGATCCGGATCGGCGGTGCTGCGGGGCACAGGGTGGTGCTCGGCAAGCCGCTGTCCTACATGAACCTCTCGGGCGGTCCCACCAAGGCGCTCGCCGCCTACTACTCGGTGCCCGCTGAGAGCATCATCGTCATTCACGACGAACTCGACGTCCCCTTTGGTGCGATCAAGCTCAAGCGGGGCGGAGGCTCGGCCGGTCACAACGGTCTCAAAGACGTGACGAAGGCGCTGGGCGATCCCGACTACGTGCGCGTGCGCGTCGGCGTGGGCCGTCCCCCCGGTCGCCAGGACGCCGCTGACTATGTGTTGCGCCCGTTCTCCGCGACCGAACGCAAGGAACTCGACCTTCTCATCGCTCTCGCGGCAGACGCGGTCGAAGACATCATCGAGAAGGGCCTTCTCGAAGCGCAGCAGCGTTTTCACTCAGCGGGATAGCGCTCTCCTGCGCATGCGCTTGCATGTGGCGCGCCGAGAAGGTGGACAGGCCCCCGGTACGCCCGTCTACCATCGATGAAGTAGGCCCGCGCGAACCCGTGCGCGCCGCGCGACCAGTGTCCGAATCCCAACACCAAGGAGGGGTCTTAGTGACCTCAGGCCGCACTGCGTGGACCATTCCCCAACTGCCCGAGCGCGAGCTCGGCGCCGTGCTCTTCGACCTCGATGGAGTCCTCACGCCCACCGCCGATGTTCACATGGCCGCGTGGCGACGGATGTTCAGCGAGTATTTCCAGGCGCGCGGTGTGACGCCGGTCTACACCGACGACGATTACTTCGCGTACATCGATGGCAAGCCGCGTTACGACGGCGTGCGCGCCTGCCTCGAGTCGCGCGGCATCGGCCTGCCCCTCGGCGCGCCGAGCGACCCGCCCGGCGACTCGACAGTGTGCGCTCTCGGCAACCGCAAGAACGACGTGTTCAATGCGGTGCTTCGCGATGAGGGCGTCGTCGCGTACCCCGGTTCCGTCGCTCTCCTCAACCATCTCGAGTCGATCGGCGTGCCGATGGCGGTCGTGTCGAGCTCACGGAATGCGGCCGACGTGCTGGCGGCTGCAGGACTCGCTCACCGTTTCGAGGTGGTCGTCTCGGGACTTGTCGCGGCAGCGAAGGGGCTGCCTGGCAAGCCTGCCCCCGACACATATCAGTACGCGGCACGTCAGCTCGGAATCCCTGAGCAGGAAGCAGTCGTTGTCGAAGACGCGATCTCGGGCGTGCAGGCCGGGGCGGCCGGGGGCTTCGCATTGGTCATCGGTGTCGACCGCGGTGCAGGCGCGGAGGATCTGTCGGCTCACGGCGCCGACATCGTGGTGTCAGACCTCGGAGAATTGGTGGAGCGATGAAGGCGGCGCAGAAGGCGTGGGGCGATACGACCATCACGGACTACGTGGATCGGCTGCGCTACCCGGTTGATCCGTGGCGCCTCATCGAGACGTCCTTTGACCACACTGACATCGGCACGTCAGAGACCCTGTTTGCGGTGGGCAACGGCTACCTCGGCCTGCGTGGAAACGTCGAAGAGGGCCACGACTTCAGCACGCATGGCACGTTCATCAACGGGTTCCATGAGACGTGGCCGATTCGCCACGCAGAGGAGGCGTACGGATTCGCGCGCACCGGTCAGACGATCGTCAACGTGCCGGACTCGAAGGTGATCCGGCTCTACGTTGATGACGAGCCGCTGCTGCTGTCAGTCGCCGACCTTGTCGAATACAACCGCACCCTTGATCTGCGTGATGGTGTGCTGACGCGCGACCTCTTGTGGCGCACACCCGCCGGGAACCGGGTGCGGGTCCGGTCGCGACGCATGGTGTCCTTCACCCACCGTCACCTCGCCGTGATGACCTTTGAGGTGACGCTGCTCGACAAGGAAGCCCCGTTCGCGATCTCCTCACAGCTGCTCAACCGCCAGGCTGGCCTTGACGAGTATCGCTCGACCCCGGATCCCGGGGGCGCTTTTGACCCGCGCAAGGCGGAGCGGCTCCATGACCGTGTGCTCGTCCCTCGCGTTCACCGTGAGGACGACGGCCGCGTCGTGCTCGGCTATCAGACCGCCAACTCCGGCATGACGCTCGCCGTTGCGATGGAGCACATGGTGGAGACCACGGCCGAGTACGAGCGCCTCAGCGAGGTCGAAGAGGACTACGCCAAGCACGTGTTCCGCGGTCGCCTGCAGCCCGGCGAGACCTTCACGCTCACCAAGTTGGTCAGCTATCACACGTCCCGACTTGTGCCTCCGCGAGAGCTCGCCGACCGCTGCAACCGCACCCTTGACCGCGTTGCCGCCGAGGGCGTTGACCGCCAGTTCCAGGACCAGCGGGAGTGGCTCGACGAGTTCTGGGAGCGCTCAGATGTCAACATCGAGGGTCAGGACTCTCTCCAGCAGGCGGTGCGCTGGAACCTGTTCCAGCTCGCTCAGGCTGCGGCCCGTGGCGACGGCTCGGGCATCTCGGCGAAGGGTGTCTCTGCCTCCGGCTACGGCGGCCACTACTTCTGGGATACCGAGATCTACGTCGTGCCGTTCTTCACGTACACGTCCCCGGTGATCGCTCGCAATGCCTTGCGCTACCGCTATCGGATCCTCGATGCGGCGCGGCAACGCGCCACCGAACTTGCTCAGCGTGGCGCTCTCTACCCGTGGCGGACCATCAACGGTGAGGAAGCGTCGGCGTATTACGCGGCAGGCACCGCTCAGTACCACATCGACGCTGACATCTCCTATGCGATCAACAAGTACGTCCGCGCCACCGGAGACGACGAGTTCCTTGCGCGTGAGGGGATCGACATCCTCGTTGAGACCGCGCGCATGTGGGCCGACCTTGGGTTCTGGCGCCAGGTGAAGGGCCACGAACCGTCCTTCCGTATTCACGGTGTCACCGGCCCAGACGAATACACGACGGTGGTCAACGACAACCTCTACACCAACGTGATGGCGCGCTTCAATCTGCGCTGCGCCGCCGAATCTGTCCGCAAACTCGCGCAGACGTGGCCGGACCAGTACGAGAAGATGGTGCGCCGCCTCGACCTGAAGGACGAGGAGATCACTGAGTGGGAGCGTGCCGCCGAGGCGATGGCGATCCTGTGGGACGCGAACCTTGGCATTCACCCGCAGGATGCGCTCTTCAACGAGCGCGAAGTGTGGGACCTGGCGAACACGCCGGCCGAACAGCGCCCCTTGCTGCTCCATTTCCACCCGCTTGTCATCTACCGCTTCCAGGTGTTGAAACAGGCCGACGTCGTCCTTGCGCTGTTCCTGCAAAGTGAACATTTCACCCTTGAGGAGAAGCGGGCAGACTTCGAGTACTACGACCCGATCACCACGGGCGACTCGACGCTATCCGGGGTGGTGCAGTCGATCATCGCGGCTGAGGTCGGCTACCACGAGCTCGCCAAGCGGTACTTCTGGGATTCCGCCTTTGTCGACCTCGCGGACCTCCACGCCAACACCGGTGACGGCGTCCACGTCGCGTCAGCCGGCGGTGTGTGGTCCGCACTCGTCTTCGGCTTTGGCGGCATGCGCGACCACGGTTCGATGTTCCACTTCGACCCGCGCCTGCCGGACGACTGGGAGTCGCTCACCTTCAAGCTGTCGATGCGCGGCACCCGCGTCAAGGTGACGCTGACAGCCGAGGCCATCGCCTTCGACATTGAAGAGGGAACCTCGATCACGGTTGATGTGCGCGGTCACCATCACACGGTCCTCGCCGGTGAGACCACAGTGGTGGCGCTCGACGGCCAAGGCCCGCGCATCGACGGAGTCCCGGACCCGGCGAAGTTCCACGGCACTCTCCGTGCGGACGGAACGGTCATCACCGCATCCATCCCGCCCACGGCCACAGAGGTGGAGGCGATGGAGACGCCGTCAACGGAGTCTTCGACCGCATTCAGCTGAGGGCCTACGATGTCTCGCAGCAACCGTGCTGAAGCGACCAACGAGGGTAGGCCAAGGTGACTGAGCCGCAGAGCGCTCCGCCGAGCATGCGCGAGGTTGCGGCGCTCGCGGGGGTGTCTCACCAGACGGTGTCACGCGTCATCAACGGTCACGCGAACATCAGGCCTCAGACGCGTGAGCGGGTGTTGCGAGTCATCGAAGAGGTGGGCTACCGGCCCAACTCCGCAGCACGCGCGCTCGCAACTCGGCGCACCAAGCGCATCGGGGTCGTCGTCGATTCGGCGATCAAGTTCGGTCCCAACGCGACGTTGCGGGGTGTGGAGGAGTCGGCGCGCGCAGCGGGTTACTCGGTGAGCTCGGTGACGGTGGGGGAGGACCGTTCGGTCTCCGCGAACGCGGCCGTCGATCACCTCCTTGCCCAGGGCATCGATGCGGTGTGCATCATCGCGCCGCGGTCCTCGTCAGTCGACCTCATTCGCACCCGCATCTCGACTCTTCCCGCCATCGCCGTCACGTCGAATCCCGAAACCGAGCTCCTCACGGCGTCGGTCGACCAGCTGCTCGGCGCGAAGCTCGCGGTGGAGCACCTGGTGGGCCTGGGTCACCGGGACATCGCGCACGTCGCAGGCCCGATGGACTGGCTCGACGCTCAAGGGCGTGCTCGCGGGTGGCGGGCCGTTCTCGACGACGCTGGGCTCACAGTGCGTGACCCTCTTGTGGGTGACTGGACGGCGGATTCGGGCTACGCCCTTGCAACGTCGGCTGAGTGGCCCACGTCCGTGACCGCCGTGTTCTGCGCGAATGACCAAATGGCACTCGGCCTCCTCCACGGGCTGGCAGAGAAGGGCGTGCGGGTGCCGGACGACATCAGCATCGTGGGCTTTGATGACTTGCCAGAAGCGCGGCACTTCACACCGCCGCTCACCACGGTGAGGCAGGACTTCCACCGGCTCGGCCAGCGCACAGTCGATGCGCTTGTCGCGGCGATCGAAGGACGTGAGGCGCCTCAGCGCACACTCATTGATCCCGAACTTGTGGTGCGGAACTCCACAGCTCCTGCCTAAGGCCCGCGCGGATGGGCGATTCACGTTGACTCTCTGTGAGAAGCGGGTGAGAATGTTAGCGGTAACATTCCGAGTGGGCGCCTAGGGCGTCTACGGTGGCACCGTCGCCACCCGCCTTGGGCTGGGTGATACGGATGTCTCACGCAACGGAGCGAATGAG
>CAZRHL010000040.1:0-15234 GCA_964600005.1 uncultured Demequinaceae bacterium | reverse complement strand
ATGCGAGCGACACCGCCCTGCGCGCGGATGTCTGCGGGAACGCGCTCGAGAGCCATCACCGCAACGGCGCCCGCATCCTCCGCGATCTTTGCCTGGTCGGCCGTCACCACGTCCATGATGACGCCGCCCTTGAGCATCTCGGCCATGCCGCGCTTCACCAGATCGGTGCCGACCTGTGGTGCCGTGGACGTGGGCTCGCTCATGCTGGGGTTTCCTTCGCTCGCTGTGGGAAAAAACTTGCGTCAAGTCTAATGGCGTCTTGGTACGTCTCTTCGATCCGGGGCGCCACCTGGTGCCAGTCAAAGGTGCCTGCACGCTCACGACCGCGTGCGGCAAGCGCGTTGCGACCCTCGCGGTCCGACAACAGCGTGTTGATCCGCTCTGACATCGCTCCGGCGTGACCCACGTGGAAGAACGCCGCGCACTCGTCACCATCGTCCGACGTCGCGACATCGCGGAAGGCGACAAGGTCGCTCGCGACAACCGCGGCTCCGGCGGCCATCGCCTCAACAAGGACGATGCCAAAGCTCTCGCCACCGGTGTTGGGCGCACAATACACATCGACCGAGGCCATGAAGCGTGCCTTCTGCGCCTCGTCCAGCTCCCCCACCACTTCGGCACCGGCCCGAGCGGCTTTCGCGGCAACGCGGTCCGAGAAACGCCCAGCGACAAGGAAGCGCGCCCGCGGATGCTCAGCGCGCACCAACGGAATCGCATCGAGAAACGTCTCGAGACCCTTACGAGGTTCGTCCATCCGCCCAAGGATTCCCACGGTGGGGGCGCTGCGGCTGCCCATCCACTCTTCGCGCGGCTCCGCATTGACGTACGCACTCGTGTCAACGCCATTGGGGATGATGTGTGTCGGCGTGACACGCAGGTGCTCGGCAATGGTGCGGGCGGCCGAAGGCGACACGGCGATGCGGGCGTCAAGCTCTTCGTAGCCAGGCTTGATCCACGGCTTGCCCATTCGCATGAGCGTCGATCCTTCGGTCGAGGTGTGGAAGGTGCCAACGGTGGGACCGAGCCTCGCCCACATTGCGATGAGGCTCAGTGACGACGTGCCCGGCTCGTGCAAGTGGACCACGTCGAAGTCGCCATCCGCGAGCCAGCGTCGGACCCGTGCGGCCGCGACAAGACCAAAGGTGAGCCGCGCAGTCGAGCCGTTGTATTGAACGGGAATCGATCGCCCAGCCGTGCGCACGTAGCCCGGCACCTTCGTGTGAGGCGCGGCCGGGGCAAGGACCGAGACGTGGTGGCCGCGGCGAATCAGTGCCTCAGCGAGGTCGATGACGTGAAGCTGGACGCCGCCCGGCCTGTCGAGCGAATACGGGCAGACGATGCCGATTCTCATTGCGACACCACCCACCCGAAGCGCTGCATCATGTGCCAATCCTCGGGGTACGCGCTGATGAAGTCGGCCATCTGCGACGCCCAGGCCTGCGTCATGTCGGCAAGTCGGCTCTCCCCCGTGAAGTCCTCCGGCCGAATGACGTCACCGAAGTGGAGGACGACTCCCCACCGGGAGCGAGCGCGCAACCGTTGCCGTCCCCTCAAGCGCTCGTACCGAATCATCACCGGCAGGATCACCGTCTTCACAGCCTGCGCCAATGCCGCCGGACCGGGAGCCACCTTGACCTCATGGCCCCACATCGTGACCGCAATACCGCTTCCCGACAAGTCCCGGTCGCTGAGCAAGCACACAAGAGTGCGCTCAGCCTTCGAAATCCTGATGAGCTCACGGAAGGTCGCGCCGCCCTCATGACCGAGGATGCGCATGCCCCACTTCGCTCGCAGCGCGACGAACTCGTCAAAGACAGCACGCGGCTCGAGCACCTCCGCGACCGCCGTGACCGGGATGATGTGGCGGCACGCATACGCGCCCACAAGGTCCCAGTTGCCAAGGTGCCCCAGCACGGCGACCGTGCCGTGATCCTCCGCCAGCACACCGTCAAGCGCTTCGGGATTGTCCATCCGCACCCGGGCGTCAAGCTGGCGCGGCGTGAGGCGCGACATCTCGAACGTCTCGGCGTAGTAGCGCGCCACTGAGGCGAGGCCACGTCGGCTCAGCCGACGCAGTGGCTTGCCGGTCAGCCCCGTCACCTTCGCGTAGTTCTCTTCCAAGCGTCGGGCGGGCTTACCTCGAGTCGCCCAGGCGTACGCGACAAGCGCCCACGCAACTGCGCGTACCCACGAGCGCGGGAGCCAGCGCGCGACCCGCCATGCAATGAGGAAGGAATTCATGGATCAGCGGCCCGAGCCGGCCTCAGCCTCCGCTGCATCGGGAAGCCGGTGGTCCACGGCGTTCGCACGAATGACGATGAGGGTGCGCTGCACGACCGTCACAAGGCCAAGCGCGGCGAGCACGGCGAGTGTCCACGTCAACACCCACAGCGGCAGACCGAGGCCGACAAGGCCGGTGGCGGTGAGGCCGATCACGAGACGATCCGAACGCTCGGCGATCCCGCCCTTCGCCTCGATGTTCAACGACTCCGCCTTTGCACGCGCATAGGGCACAAAGGACCCGATCGTGAGGCACGCAAGCGCCGCAAGCGAGGTCGCCGCATCCACCTCGCGGTATGCCCACACAAGTGAACCGAAGATCGCCGCATCTGCCACGCGATCAAGCGTTGAGTCGAGGTACGAACCCAAACGGGAGGCCTTGCCTGACAGCCGTGCCATCGTGCCGTCGAGCATGTCGGTGATGACAAAGAACGTGATCACCATGACACCCCAGAACAGCATGGAACCGCGCTGAGGGAAGAAGAACAGCGCCCCAAAGACGACACCGACGGTCCCTGTGATCGTCATCGCGTTGGGGTGAACCCCAGCGTTGGTGAGCGCCCGAGCAGGCGCCGTCCACAACGCCGTCATCACCGGGCGCAGCTTGCCAAACATGTTTCTCCTTTGGAGCGCAGCCTAGGCAGGCCACGCCTCACTCACACGCCGCCACGTCTCATCGAGAAGTTCGGGCAACGCCTTGGTCTGGCCGATGATCGGCAAGAAGTTCGAGTCCCCCACCCACCGCGGCACGATGTGCTGATGGAGGTGCTCGTGAATTCCAGCTCCTCCGGTGCGGCCCTGGTTCATGCCGATATTGAAGCCTTGAGTCCCCGTGAGCTGCTGGAGCACACGCATGCCGGCCTGGGTGAGCACGCCCATCTCGTCACGCTCGGCGTCGGTCGCATCGGTGTACCAGCCGACGTGGCGATTCGGGCACACCATGAGATGCCCGGGGTTGTACGGATAGAGGTTGAGGACGACGTAGCACTGCTCGCCGCGATGGACGATGAGGTGCTCTCGGTCATTGTCGTCAGCCGTCTTGCACAGAGCGCAGGCATCGGGATCATTGATGTCAGGGCGGTCAGTCGCGCGCCGCACATACGCCATGCGGTGCGGTGTCCACAAGCGCTCGAAGCCGTCGGGGTCTCCCCCGAGCCGCTCGGCATCCGCCCATTCCGTCACTAGACCTGAACCTTGCTTTCAATCGCTGACACGATGCGCTCGATCGCGTCATTCACTGGCACCGCATTGTCCTGGCTTCCGTCACGGAAGCGGAATGACACTGCGCCCGCCTCTGCGTCCTCACCGCCCGCGATGAGGACAAACGGCACCTTTTCTTTTGCAGCCGTGCGAATCTTCTTGGGGAAACGCTCGTCAGACGTGTCGACAACCACCCGCACTCCACGTGCGCGCAAACGGGTTGCCACGTCCTCGAGGTAGGCGTTGAAGGCTTCCGCTACCGGAATTGCCGTCACCTGGATTGGGGCCAACCAGGCAGGGAACGCTCCCGCATAGTGCTCAAGCAACACGCCAAAGAAGCGCTCGATCGAACCAAAGAGGGCACGGTGGATCATGACCGGGCGTTGCCGCGTCCCGTCCGGACCGGTGTACTCAAGCTCAAAAAGCTCGGGCTCAAAGAAGTCGAGTTGGATCGTCGACAACTGCCACGTGCGTCCAATCGCGTCCTTTGCTTGGACTGAGATTTTGGGGCCGTAGAAGGCGGCGCCACCGGGATCCGGCACCAGGTCAAGACCGGACTCCTCGGCTACCTGGCGCAAGACCTCGGTCGCTTCTTCCCACGTCTCATCATCACCAACGGACTTTTCGGGGTCCCGGGTCGACAGTTCCAAGTAGAAGTCGTCGAGCCCGTAATCCTTCAAGAGGTCAAGGACAAAGGTGAGCAAAGAGGTGAGCTCATCCTTCATCTGCTCCCGCGTGCAATAGATGTGCGCATCGTCCTGCGTAAATCCGCGCGCACGAGTGAGACCGTGAACGACGCCCGACTTTTCGTACCGGTACACCGAGCCGAACTCAAAAAGACGCAACGGAAGCTCACGGTACGAGCGGCCCCGCGAGTTGAAGACGAGATTGTGCATGGGGCAGTTCATGGGCTTCAGGTAGTAGTCCTGGCCTTGCTTAGTGACGTTGCCCTTCTCGTCCCGCTCTTCGTCAAGCTGCATGGGCGGGTACATCCCCTCGCGGTACCAATCGAGGTGACGGGATGTCTCAAACAACTGCGCTTTGGTGATGTGCGGCGTGTTGACAAAGGAGTAGCCCGCTTCAACGTGGCGACGGCGCGAGTACTCCTCCATCTCCATGCGAATCATCGCTCCCTTGGGATGGAAGATCGGCAGACCCGAGCCGACCTCCTCGGGGAAAGAAAACAGATCGAGTTCGGCGCCGAGTTTGCGGTGGTCGCGGCGTTCGGCCTCGGCGAGGCGATCCTTATAAGCGACGAGTTCATCCTTGGTGGGCCATGCGGTGCCGTAGATGCGCTGGAGTTGCGGGTTCTTTTCATTGCCGAGCCAGTAGGCAGCGGCCGATCGCATGAGGCTCCAGCCGTTGGCCAGCACCTTGGTCGAGGGTGCATGCGGCCCGCGGCACAGGTCGCTCCACACGGTCTCACCCTGGCGATTGACGTTGTCGTAGATCGTCGTCTCGCCAGCACCCACCTCAACCGAGACCCCTTCGGCACCCTCGGACCCGGAGGCCTTGCTCAAGAGCTGGCACTTGTACGGCTCGTGGGCGAGTTCGGCGAGAGCGTCCTCTGGGCTCACCACGCGGCGGCGGAAGTGCTGGCCTTCCTTCACAATGCGCTGCATCGTCTTCTCGATCGCCTTGAGGTCCTCCGGCGTGAAGGGCCGCTCGACATCGAAGTCGTAGTAGAAGCCGTCAGCGATGTACGGCCCGACGCCCAGCCTGGCTTCCGGGAACATCTTCTGGACGGCCTGCGCCATCACGTGCGTGGCCGAGTGGCGGAGCACATTGAGGCCATCGGGCTCAGTGACGAGCACGGCCTCAACCTGGGCTCCCGCAGGCACTTCGCGGTGAAGGTCCCACAGCTCGCCGTTGACGCGCATGACGATCACGTCCGCACGGTCTGCGTAGAGCTCCGTGCCGGTCGTGCCTGCAGCCAGTTCCCGGTCGACGCCGTCAACGGTTGCGGTCAAATCTGGCACGAGTGTGCTCCTCACGTGATACGGGGGCCACGATGGTCCGCCCCCACGATGCTACCGATCGCCACGCTCTTCATCCGCATCCCCCGCCTACAGTCCCTGCCCGCCTTCCCAGAGGCGTTCGGGTGCGCCGGTGAAGAGCCCAGAAAGCTGCGTCGCTTGAGCGTCGGTGAGCGAGGCCACGTAGTCGATGATGCCTCTGCCCTGTGCGAGGGCGCGCAGTTCATCGAGGTTGGTCGTGGGAAGCAGCTGCGGAGCATTCGCGACCACCCGTTCATAGTCGGCAGTCGCGACATCGACAAGGTCGAGAAGCCTTCTCGGCGCTCGACGCACCTCGTGCTCGTCGTCGAGCCATGCGGCAAAGGAATCGACAAGACGCTCGATCACCCGTGCCTGGCCGCGCTGGTAGACAGCGAGATCGGGTCGGTGAAGGACGAAACGCTCATGAAGGAACTTGAGAACCGCCACGTCATGCCAGGCATCACTCGCCAGATGGACGTGTCCGGAACGCACGTGTGGCTCAGCTGTGACGACGAGTGAGCGCTGCAGGCGTGCGATCCAGGTTGACATGAAGACGGTGAGAGACCGATCCGCGGCAAGCGAGCCGTCGAAGGGCACCGACAGCAGGCCGTCGATCACTTCCCGGGTGACGCGATCGACGGACTCGCCAAAAGCGTCGTCCGCTGCGATCCAAGCGTCACGGCTGATGAGGCGCCGCCGGAATGCCTCAAGGCTGTGGCCCGGCGCTCGCTGATTCTTTGCGAGCTCTTCCTCCGACTTCGCAGCGAACTCGGCCCGCTTCGCGCTCCATGTGCGAAACTCTGCCGACACGGCCGCCTGGTTGAGGAGGTCCGCTCGGTAGAAGTCGTCGAGGTCGTGGAGCGAGTACGCGACGTCGTCTGCGATGTCCATGACGGAGCACTCAACTGTCTGGATGAGCGGCTTGATTGCGGGAAATGCAGAGCGCGACTCGTTGAGCCCTTCGGCGTCGAGCACGTATGCCGAGAACTTGCGCGCACCCGCGCCACCATGGTGAGGCGCGAGGCCTCGAGGAGTGGAGGGGCCTTGCCTCCACTTTGCTCCCTCGGCTCGGATCCACGGGTACTTCAGGACTGCGGCACGCACCGCCGCGGTGAGATTGAGACCCGCGCCGGGACGATCGTGCTCGTCGAGGCGAGTGAGGATCCGGAACGTCTGGGCGTTGCCCTCAAAGCCTTCCTCAAGGCCGAAGCGATCACGCGCGAGACGGTCGAGAGTCTGCTCACCAAGGTGCCCGAACGGGGGGTGCCCCAGATCATGGGCACTTGCGGCAGCCTGCACCACGACCGGGTCGCAACCGCCGAGCTCCTCAACGAGGGTGGCACGGCGCTGGTCTTCATGTCGCAAAGAGATCGCGATGGCCCGTGCCACCGCTGTCACCTTCACCGAGTGGCTCAAGCGATTGTGAACCGCGAGACCGGCTCCCGACTGCGAAATGACCTGCGTGACAGCCGACAGCCGGGAGAAGTACGGCGAGAAGCGAATCCTCTCAAGGTCAATCCGGTACTCAGGGTTTCGCTCAAGACGTTCCGATGAAGCGAGCGTCTCGGGAATCACCCGGCGCAGGCGCGGGTCCGACGTTGGGGCATGACTCATGCGCCCATCCTGACAGGCCCGCGCCGCACCGGCATGGAGATCGGCGCCTCTACTGAGATCCTTCCGGGATCACGAGCATCCACGGCGAACCGCCCGGAATCGCCTTGCCCGGCTCCTGACCCTGCGTCCACCACTTGGCCTCGTACGGCACGAGTCCCACTTGGACGCGGGTTCCGGCCGTGTATGCCTGCTCCTTGTCCCACTGCGGGTAGGTGTTCTCGGGCAATGTCGGCAGCGGCGCCGGACGGTCACCCGGAAGCACCGGACCCACGAGAGTCCATGGCGAATCCGCGGGGTTCGACACGGGGGTGTCCGGCGCGAACCCGCTCGTCCAATAGCGGGCCTCGTAGACGTTGCGGTGCCACACCACCTTGGTGCCGCCTGGGTACGCGCCGAGCGGCTCCCAGATCGGGTAGGGCGAGGTAGCCGGATCATCCGTGACGTCGGTGATCACCGGTTCGCTCTGGCGAGCTGGCGCCGAAGGCGAAGGGGTCGTCTTGTCCGTGCGCAGTACGTACGGAAGGTCGTGCGCGAGAACGTCAGCGAACGAGTGCGATTCCTGGTCGATGCCGGAGCAATGAGTCTGAACAACAGTGACGACCGTCGGCAGAGGACTCACGCACGTCGAGTCGCGGTTGAGAGACCACATCGACACAAGCCCCACGCCCTTGTCGCGGGCAAACTGATTGACGCGCTCGGCATCGCCGATTGTGAACACCTCGCCCGGAATGTCGTTCTGGCCGATCATCGGCGTGATGCCGACACGCTCCCATGCACGCGCATCGTCAAGGTCGACACCGTGTCGTTCGAACGCATCTTGAACCTGACCGTGCAGGGCGGCAGCCGCCTGGAGAACGACGTCCGAGTACGGTTTGCCCGCCTCCACACCGGTGTTGAAGTCCATCGTCATGCCGTTGACGCCGGTGAGGTCGACCCCCGCCTCAAGCATGTCGTCGACAACTGCGACGCCATCTGCCGTGAGGCCCGACGGCGCAACCGGCAGCGTCACCCAGACGTCCAGGCGGCCGTCGTTGTCTTCCACGCGGTCCTGCACTGCCTTGATCGCGTGAGCACGACGCTTCGACGCCTCTCGGTCTGCGAGCGATGCGCCCTCGATGTCAAGGTCGATGCTCGTCAGCTCATAGCGATCAACCACGCTCTGATACGCGTTGCTCAGGGCGTCGACATCGCTGCAGGAGGCAGCGAGCTCGGTGCCGAGCTGTCCGCCGAAGGAGACCCGAGCGCTGCCGCCGGTTGAGCGCAGCTGCTCGATGCGACGGTCCACCTCAAGGTCTTCACCCGCGGCATCGAGGGTGTACGCCCCACCCCACAGCGGCTCGCACGCATTGGCTGGGTTTGCCACGATGAACGCGAGGATCACGTGTGACTGTGCAGGGCCCGACGGAGTGCCGAATGAGTACGTCGGGGTGACAGTGACGTCGACATAGGCGGCAAAGGTCGAGGGGCCTGGCTGCGGCGGCCCGACGATGACGGCGGCGAAGGCCTGGAAGCCTCCCCAACCGATCGCGGTCGCGCTCACCAGGACCACGAGGACGCGAAGCAGTGAGATCCGCTTACGTGGTGCGGCCTGAGTGGCCTGCGCCTTCTTGCTCATGCATCACTCCTGGTCAAGCTGTGCCGGGCACGCGCCACGCGTGCGGCTCCTGAAAACGTCTGACGAGCGTCGGCCGGGTTCATGTCCGCACCCGCGATCGCGTGTCGCCACGGCGGGGCGCGGGCGTCGTCGTCGCGGCGACGCTCGGCTCCTCGCCCGGCTGGGGCTCATAGTCGGGGCCAAAGTAGAGCACCGACTCCCAGTCGGGTGCCGCAGGCTGGGCGGCGCCCTTCACGCGCTTCGGCTTCGCTGGCACTCGGATCCAGTTCCAGAAGCCAAGGAACACGTCGGTGATCGACGCCCGCACACCGATGAACGCGGCGATGGCGTACGTCGTCAGCACGCCGTTGAAGAGTGCGAATGCACCATTGGCCCAGTTCTCAGCCCGGATGCAATAGAGCAGCGTGTAGAAGGAGAACGCCGCGATGAGGTAGGCGAAGAGCACATAGAGCGCTGGAGTTGCCGTGCGGTCCTTCACCTTTGGCGTGCGAGCGAACGCGATCTTCGACTTCGCTGCGGCTTGTTGGAGCGACTTCAGCGTTCCCGCCAGGTTCACCGGCAGGAGGATGAGGTTGAAGGCGTAGACCCGGAACACGTCCGAACGCTTGTATCCCAAACGACGGAAGTCGGCTGCCATCGCGAGGAAGTACGGCAAGGCCGCCGCCACGATGATCGGGCTCAGCAGGCGGCTGTCGAACCAGTAGCCGAGGAGGAACAGCAATCCGAAGCTGGCCCATGAGATCGACACCATGTAATTGATGCGCAAGGCGATGGTGGACCTCCGAACTCGGCGGCCCGCCTTGCGTTCGCGACGGATGTAGCGAAGGAACTTCGGAGCGATGAGGAGACCACCGTTTGCCCACCGCGCACGCTGAACGACAAGAGAGCCGTAGTCCGGTGGCGTGGCGCTGTAACTGAGGCGCTCGGGGTAGTTGTAAAGGCTCCACCCGTTCTCAACGAGGTCGATGCTCGACTCGGTGTCCTCGATGACCGTGCGGTCTTGGACATAGCGGTGGACGGGCTGGCCCTTCACATACGTCGTCTCCACGATGTCGTTGAGCGCGACCTTGCGAATAACCGCGTTCGCGCCCACCCAGAACGTGGCATCGAAGTGCGTGAGGCCCTGGTGGAGGATGTGCTGGATATCGGTCGTCGCGCCCGCAATCCGCTCGAGGCGCGTGTCAGCACCACGGAAAGCCGAGTACGGAGTCTGGATGACGGCGATTCGCTCATTGCCCGGCAGCTCGAGCTGGTGGACAAGACGCAGGCAGTACTCACGCAGCAACACCGAGTCGGCGTCGAGGGTGAGCAAGTAGTCGCTGTCCGGGAACTCGACGATGTCATCGCCTTCAGCGTCGCCTGCGTCACGCAGGACGCGGCCCAGACGCGTCTCGACGGCACGTTTGCGGCTGCCCATGAGGCCGATGTACGCGTTGAGGTTCATCGCCTTGTTCGCATCGTGCGGCAGGTGGGCGTACGCCTTGCGCTCAAATGACGTGAGCGTGGCGTCAAAGGTCCACACCAAGCGCCTGCAGAGCTGCGCGATACGCGAGGCAGGAACTTGTGCGCCCTCATCGAGAGCACCGAACAATGCCTGTGCCGTCGTCTCGAAGTCCTTGGCAAGTGCGATGTACACCTCGTTGACGAAGAAGTCATCGGCGTGGTTGTAACGCGGGTAGGCGTCGGCCTGTTCACGAAGCCACGTCGCCGCCCAACGGAAATCGAGAGCAAGGCTGCGAACCTCGTCGGACGTGCTCGCTCCACGCTGCGCGGCGCGCTCCTCGTGCCGCGCGAGAGAGGCAGAGAAGCGCTCGTAGGGCCCCCGAAGCAAGGCCTCGATCTCACCGGGCAGCGCGCGACAGCCTTCAAGGCTCTTGCGTGCGGCTTCGGTCTTCGGATTCTGCGGATCATCGATGAGGAGGACGATGCGCAGGCCCGGGTACTCCTGAAGCGCAGCCGACATCAGCGTCGAACGCACCACAGAGGGCTCTTCCGCATATGACGGCACCAGCACGGTCATCGACGGACGCGCGTCGCCCATGTGTGCATCGATTTCTGCGCGTGGCACGCGAACGTGGCTCCGGGAGCGATAGAGCGCCCCCTGGCGGGCAAGGAGGTACATGAGCGCCGAGAGCAGCAGCAAGGTCATGATGCCGGCGTACAGCACCGTCTCGATGACGAGGCGGCTATCGCTGAAGCCATCATCGATGAAGCGCGACACCGTCACTTGGACGATGTAGGTCGCCCATGCGACCACGGTGACGGCCATCGCAAGACCGCCAAGCCATGTCGCCGACGTCGCGGCCGGCTTCTCGCGCATGGGCAAGGCCGGACGCGGCTTCTCAGCACCCCACTGCCGGCGTCGCCTCTTCGGCTGCGGCGTGGGTGTGGCCTTGACCGCCGTGTCCGATCCGGACACGGCGCGCTCTTGATCTGTGGCGGGGGTCGTCGCGACTTGTGGGTCGCTCTTCCCCCTCTCGCCTGTCGCGGCGAGGGTGTCGAACTCCACCCCTGCACTCCTGTCGGTTGCCCGTATGGCGGGACCGAGGTCCCCTCAGCTGAGGCACAGAACTTGATATGTGATGTGCCTCACATTGAGTTTATCGGCCACAGATGCATGCGTTGACACGTTCTTTTGTGGATCACGGCGTGTTTCACGCGACACGCCGATGAAAGGCGACCTGCTTGATCGGCTTTCTAGCCTTCAACGCCCTGGTCGACACCATCCCGAATCGCGTCGTCTGGGCGTGCGATCTGGACACCCCCCTTGCCGTGGTGCTTGATGGCGTACATCGCCTCGTCGGCCGACCGCAGCAGTTCCGACGGATTGAGGTCGCGGCTCGAGGTGAGCGACACACCAAGGCTGGCCCCCACCGTCAGCTCGAGATTGTTGACGTTGATCGGCTTGCGCACATCGTCCAAGATCCTGTGAGCCACCGTGTCAGCCTCGCGAGCGGGATCGCCGACGAGCAGGACGGCGAACTCGTCGCCGCTCATTCGCACCCCGAGCGCATCGTCCCCAAAGCTGTTGAGGACGTCGCTGAGGCGTTGGGCGGTCTCGACGAGAACGTGGTCCCCCGTTGCGTGTCCGTGACGGTCATTGACCGACTTGAAGTCATCGAGGTCGACAAAGAGCAAGGCCACGCTCACCGGGACGTCATCTTCCAAGGCCCGCAGATGGGCGAGACGCTCCCACAGGACCACGCGCCCCGCAAGGCCGGTGAGGTGGTCGTGAGTGGCCTGGTGCCGAAGCATGCGCTCCGTATGCGCCAGCTTGTCGACGAGCACCGCGTTCTCAAGGAGCGTCACGTGCTGGCGCACGAGGAGGAGCACCACCATCGCGCTCGCCGCGAGAAAGACCGGCAACTGGACACCGTGGTGGCGTTCAAGAGTCAGGTACACAACGGCGGGCGCCACGAAGATGTACGGCGCATAGATGAAACGTTGGCGCGTGCTGACGACCTCATTGCGGGCCGCGGTCCCCCGATACGCGAGCGTCGCGTAGATCCACAGCAGCCACCCGACCGCCCACAACGGAGTCTCGCCCCACGCGTACAACATGTCTGACGCCGCAAGCGTCAAGAGGCCGATGACGAACAACAGCGGCATCGTGCGGTGATGAGCACGGAACTCCGTGACGGCGACGGCCGCGGCAAAAAGGGCGACGCACACCGTGAGCAGAGGGATGATGAGCGCAAGCACGCCGTCAAGACCACCGCCGACGTAGTCCCAGACGTCTCTCAGGACGATCATCCACGTGATGACGAAGAACGAGGCGACGGCGATACCACCATCGACGGCCATGCGGATCCGAGACCACACATCTCCGGAATAGGAAGCGAGCCACCACGCCATTGCCATGCATCCGACGGCGATGAGGCGCACCGCTTCCGCATACTCGACAGGCGCCTTTGCGACAAGAAGCAACGACGAGACCACCCACACGGCCGCCGCGGCCCGCTGCATCTGCCATGAGCGAAGGCTTCGCGCCCGCGTCGCTCGCCTGCTCGCAACATGGATCGCAACGGCTGCGCCGAGCGCCATGAGCCCATCAAGGATGAAGCCGACAGTCTCCGGGAGTTCCAGCCGGATCGTGGCAAGCCCAAAGAGCGCCAGCGCGGCAACCAGCGCCGCTGCGACCACTCGCTTCACGTTGGGCGTCACATTCGAACCCTTCCGTATTGACTATCGTCACCGGAATTGCCGAAATGAGGGGTTAGCGGAGGCCAGGTGCGCTGCATGTGGCAACCGTGGTGCCAACCGTCGAGGCCAGAAAGTGTGGGCGATACTGGGATCGAACCAGTGACCTCTTCCGTGTGAAGGAAGCGCGCTACCCCTGCGCCAATCGCCCTGAAGCGTCCACCATCCTAGCGGGTGCTGAACGCAATCGTGTCACACAAGGTGACGCTGGCGTGGGGGCGCCGGATCGAGTTGAGCATCAGCCTGCTCGTCGAATACCGCAGCCAGCTGGGTGAGCAGTGGGCCTCGCCCTACGTCGAGCCCGTCAAGTGACACCACGTGTTGCACATTGCGCGTTGACGACGTGACTGCGGCAAAGGCGTGCCCTGCGATGACGTCATCAAGAACAGACATCGGCAGCTCACTTGGTGCTGCGATCCGCACGCGAATACCTGCTCGCGCTCCCCACTCAAGAGCGAGACCACGCGTAATTCCAGCGAGGCAGCCTGATGACAAGGGAGGGGTGACGATCTCGCCGCCCTTCTCGATGAAGATGTTGGATCCGGTGCCCTCGCACAGGAAGCCAAAGGTGTTCGACATCAGTGCTTCGTCCGCGTCTCTGTCAGCCGCGTACTTCGCCATGACGACGTTCTCGCCGTATGAGGTCGACTTCACACCCGCGATCGCCGACCGCTCATTTCGCTTCCACGGAGCACGCACGGCACGGCATTGCTCGGGAACGCTTGAGGGGCCTCCCCAGATGATGATGTTCGGAGCTTCCTTGCCGCGCACAGAGCTCATCGGCCCTGGGCCAGACACCACAGTGATGCGAATGCGCTGGACTTCTCCAGGGCGTGCATCCATCACCGCTGCCACACCCTCGCGCACATGCGCCATCTCGATCTCGCTCATGCCCATGCGGTCCATCGAGTATTGAAGGCGGACCAAGTGCCGGGTCAGTGCAAACGCCTCGCCCTTGCGCACCGCGAGAGTCTCGAATACGCCATCGCCAACGGTCAGTCCGTGGTTCTGTGCGGAGACGATGGGTTCGTCCGCCGCTTTCAGGGCTCCGTCAACCCACACGACAGCGTTCATGGGTCAATTGTGTCGATCGATGCGAGACCTATCAACCTGGCGGCTTTCAACTCCGTCTCTGCCCATTCGGCCTGCGCCTCGGATCCCCACGTGATGCCGGCACCCGTTCCGAAACGCAGAGTCCCGCCGTGTGCGGCATCCCACCAAAAGGTACGAATCCCCACAGCGAGCTCGGCGACCTTGCGATCAGCGTCAATCCACCCGATCGCACCGCAATAGGGGCCCCGCGGCGCGGTCTCTTCGCGCGCGATGATCCGCAACGCCGCTTCCTTGGGTGCGCCGCTGACCGAACCCGGTGGGAAGGTCCCCGCGAGAAGTGCTGGCCACATCTTCGCCGTCCACGCAAAGTCCTCCGCGAGCTGAGCGCACACCGTTGACTGCAAGTGGACGAGGCCTGGATGGTCGTGAAGTCCGAGCAGCTCGGGCACGCTGACGGTCCCCGGCTGGGCGACATGAGACAAGTCATTGCGAATGAGGTCGGTGATCATCACATTCTCGGCCTCGTCCTTCGGCAACATCGCCTCCCCCGGCGCCGCCGTGCCCTTGATGGGCGCGGATGCGACTGTCTCCCCGTCGACGCGAAGGTAGAGCTCTGGTGAGGCGGAGACGACCCACGTGCCCGGCGCGTCGTCGGTGTGTGGGATTGTGATCCGTGAGGCGAAGCGCGCCGGATTCCCTCGAGCGAGCACATGTGACAGGGCCACCGCGTCGGGCCCCTGCGGGCCTGCTGGCAGCGGTGCCTCGAGCACCCGGCACAAGTTGACCTGGTACACCTCGCCATCGCGGATGTCCTGCCGGATCGCCTCGACCCCGGCAAGATATGCGTCCCGGTCAAGGGAGCTTCGCCATGAGTCCTTCTCCGGCCCCACCCATTTACGGCCGTGCGCCCGATGCTCCGGCCGCGCCGCTCCCCGCTCAACCTCGGCAAATCGCCACGCGTCAACAGCGCCATCGAACTGCGCGACGAGCACCCAGAAGCCTTCGTGAGCAAGCCTCGCAGCCTCGACGCGCGCATCAAGATGGTCGATGACACCACGCGCACGGACACCGCGGAATGCGGCTTCACCGTCCCACAGCGGGTCGCGATCGGGCGTCATGGCGCCCAACCTAATGCCTCCCACAGTGCCACCCCACCTTGAGCGAAACACCCCCGGCGCTGATTTGGACGAGGGCCTTTTCATGGGCTAGAGTCTCTACTCGCTCGGGAACAACGTTTCCGGTGCGCGGACGTGGCTCAGTTGGTAGAGCATCACC
>CAZRHL010000039.1:0-15576 GCA_964600005.1 uncultured Demequinaceae bacterium | reverse complement strand
GCCGTCACGAGGCCCTACGTGCGGCCCAGCCGCGCACGCCCGGGACCTCCCGGTACGCGTCAATCACGTGCTTCTTTGCTTGAGCCTTCTTGGATGCGGCCTTCGCCTTCGCCTTCGCCTTGCGTGCCTTCTTGCGCTTCACATGACCTGCGGAGTGCCCTGCGGTCGCCGCAAGCATCGCGCCACCCACAAGGGAAAGGTTCTTGAGGAACTCGCCGCGCATCGCGTCACGTTCGGGACCCTCAGGCAACCTCCAGAACGGCGTGTAGACAGCGGCCGACGCTGCCGCCAGTCCCGTCAGCGCAAGCCCAGCAGTACGGGGCGTACGGGAAAAGGCGAGCACGGTCGCCGTAAGGGCCGTGACCGCGCCGTGCACGCGCACCACATCAGTGGTGCTCACGTCAGTAACGCCAGCCTCCTGCAGCAGGGGAGCGACAACTGGATCAGCGAGCGGGGCGCGGTCTTGGGGCTCCAGGGCATCACGTACGCCCGCATAGACAAACCATGAGGCCAGCAACGGCCGAGCAAGAGCACGAATCATGCCTCCCAGCCTACTCATCTGTGCGAGGCCGTCCATGGGAGAGCGAAAGGGGCCGGACGGCAGGGCAACAGCGTCGGCGTCATCCCACAAAAGAAACCCGTGGAATCTGTCCCAGAGGGCGGGAATGCCGCCCCCCATTGTGGTGTTGTGGGGGCATGACGTTGACTGGCTCGATTGAGACCCGCGAGGTGCGCAAAGGTCTTCGTGCCCGCCGGCAGGTAGGCTCGCTACCAATGAGCGACAACACAAACCTCGACTTTGAGGTCGAAGCACTGTCCTATATGGATCAGTTGTACGCGGCGGCGTTGCGCATGACCCGCAACTCTGCCGACGCAGAAGACCTTGTCCAGGAGACCTACGCAAAGGCCTTTGCTGCACAAGACAAGTTCACTCCTGGAACCAACCTCAAGGCGTGGCTGTACCGGATCCAGACAAACGCCTTTATCAACAGTTATCGCAAGAAGCAGCGCGAGCCGAAGCGCACCGATGCTGACACCGTTGAAGATTGGCAGCTCGCCTCCGCAGCGCAGCACCAGTCTGCTGGTTTGGCATCGGCCGAAGAGACGGCTCTTGACGCGCTCGGCGACAACGAGATCCGCGACGCGCTCGCGGAACTGTCCGACGACTTCCGTATGGCCGTGTATCTCAGCGATGTTGAAGGCTTCGCTTACAAGGAGATCGCGGAGATCATGGACACTCCGGTGGGGACTGTCATGTCCCGCTTGCACCGGGGACGGAGAATGCTGCGTGAGAAGCTTCGCGATTATGCAGCTGAACAGGGCATCCGCGACTATCGTGCGGAGGCGCAGTCATGACGAGGTGCCACATGACCGAGCAGGGTGCCCGGGTGGCGGCTGAGGAGGTGAGCCGTGCCTAAGCGGCAGTGTGAAGAGGCGTTGAACAAGCTCTTCGAGTACATCGACGGGGAACTCTCCGATGAGGAGCTGCTCCGCATCGGGTCGCACCTGAAGGAGTGTCCGCCGTGTGAGGCGGAGCGACGGATCAACGAGAAGATCCGCCTCCTTGTGTCGAAGGCGCACTCCGGACAAGCGCCCCACCAGTTGCGAGAACGAGTTCTCAGCACCATTCAGATGGCGCGCGAAGAGAGTCACCACTAGACGAGTGCCTGAGGCCGACGATGGGGTCGGCTTGTTCCCGGCGCAGGGGCACTGGCCGGGACAGGTGAACAACGACGAAGCCCGCGTCCTCAAGGACGCGGGCTTCCGTTTGTTCGGGGTGTTTTCCCCGCAGGCTTATGCGTTGGGGCGCTTGCCGTGGTTCGCGCCGGACTTGGCACGCGACTTGCGCTTGCGACCGCGCTTGCTCATGGTTACTCCCTTAGGTCTGATGCTGCGACCCCTCATCATCCCACATGCACGCAAGCACAGTGCGTTCCGCCTTCCCCCGATCGCGACAAGGCCGTACCCTCTCAAGCAGACGTCTCGCTCTGCCGATGGAGGTACCGTGAGCGACCAGCCCGTTTCAGTCATTCCGCTGTTGCACGCCTTGGCGTCCACTGGGGGTTCTGACCTGCATTGCAAGGTGGGATCCGCCCCGCGTATCCGCGTCGATGGACGCCTTCGCAAGCTCCAGGTGCCGCCGCTGCGGCCCGAGGACACCCGCAATATGGTGGCCCAGGTGCTTCCGGAGGACCTTGTTGCCCAGTTCCGCGACATTCATGAGGCCGACTTCGCCTTCTCGCTGTCCGGAGTGGGACGGTTCCGTGTCAATGCCTATGTAGCCCGGGGCACCGACTGCCTCGTGTTCCGCCGCGTGGCGGTGGGGGCGCAGCCGATGGACGAGCTCGGCATCCCGCCGGTTGTCGCGGACCTCGCTCTCGAACCGCGTGGTCTCGTGCTTGTCACCGGCCCGACTGGCTCCGGCAAGACGACCACTCTCGCCTCGATGGTTGACCTCATCAACACGTATCGCGAGGTCAACATCATCACGATCGAGGACCCGATCGAGGTGCTGCACGACGACAAGAAGGCGCTCATCTCGCAGCGCGAGGTTCGCTCGGACACTCTCGACTTCTCGAACGCATTGCGCGGCGCCATGCGTCAGGACCCCGACGTCATCCTCATCGGTGAGATGCGCGACGTCGAGACGGTCCGGGCGGCGCTGTCCGCGGCCGAGACCGGCCACCTCGTCCTTGCCACCCTCCACACGGTGGACGCGCAGGACACGATCAACCGCATCGTCGACTTCTTCACTCCGCATGAGCAGGCACAGATCCGCGCCACGTTGTCCCAGACCCTGCGCGGAATCATCTCGCAGCGTCTTGTGCGCCGCGTCGGCGGAAACGGCCGCGCGCTGGTGGCCGAGATCATGGTGAACCACGGCCGTACCGCAGAGGCGATTGTGGATCCGAAGAGCCAACCGCCCATCGCGGACCTCATCGCTGAGGGCGGCTACTACAAGATGCAGACGTTCGACCAGCACCTTCTCGCCCTTGTGCGCGACGGGGTGGTCGCATACGACGACGCTCTTGCCATCGCTTCGCGGCCGCAGGACCTTTCGGTCGAGTTGCGTAACGCAGGCGTCATTCAGTAGCGCCTTTCTTGCCGCCGACTCTGTCGGCGTGTCGTCCTATTGCGCTGATTACCAGGGGTTATGCTGGATGCGCGGCTGACAGCTTGGTGCAGCACCAGCCATAGCGGCAGTCCTCGTCAACACTGGCCATCGCGCCCTGTGCGAGCACAGTTCACGATCAGTAGCACCAGGGTATGACCGTAGTCTCACCTAAGTAAGACGACGGTGCTACTGTGGTGGCATGGCTACCGTCAAGCTGTCGATCAGCCTGCCCGATGAGGACGTCGACTTCGTAGACCGATTGGCCGCTGAGGCCGGCTTCGAATCCCGTTCGGCTGTCGTCCAGCACGCCCTCGCTCGCCTCCGAGCAGCGGAACTGCAAGCGGACTATGCCGAGGCGTGGGATGACTGGCGCTCCACCGGCGACGACGAGCCGTGGGATGCCGCGGCGGGCGATGGCGCGGCGCCTCCTGCAGCGTCGGCCGGGGTCAAGGCGAAGGGCCGCTGATGAGGCGGGGGGAGATCCGGTGGGTCGCTCTCGATGGAGGCGCCGACCGCGCCGGGAAGGCCCAGCGGCCGGCGGTCATTGTGTCGAATGACGGCGCAAATGCTGCCGCTGCACGTCGGGGTGCAGGAGTCGTCACGGTTGTCCCGCTGAGCACGTCGGAGGCACCCGCAAAGCCTTTTCAGGTCGCGATCCCGGCCGGGGTCGGCGGCCTGGCGCGCGACGCGAAGGCGCTGGCAGAGCAGGTGAGGACGATTGCGGCGTCCCGCGTGGGACCGAGTATCGGCGCCCTGCCGCTCGAATACGTGCGCAGGCTAGACGAGGCGCTCAAGCGCCATCTCGCGCTCTAGAACGCGCGCTGAGGGCCGCTCAGTCGGGGATGTGCTCGATTCCCAGCCAGTCGTGCCACGCAGAGTGGAGGACTAGCCACGCCATGAGCCCGTAGCCGGCCTGGCGAGGCAGGTCATCATCGCCCATCGCCATGTCCGCGATCCACTGCTCATGGCGCGCGAGGGGGCCATACATATCGACGTAGGGCACGGCACGACGCTGGGCCGACTCACCGCACAGCGCGGACAGCTCGGCCACGGCCTGGTCATCACGCGGCTCGCCCGGCGGCGGACCGACGAGCATGGCACGGAAGCCAAGGGCTTTTGCACGGTCGAGGGCGTTCGCGATGTTGAGCCGCGTCATCGTGGGAGAGATGCCCCGGTGGATGTCGTGGCGGCCGATCGCAAAGAGCACTGCCGTGATGGCGTCCTCGTCCGTCACGTGCTGGGTGCGAAGGAGCACCTCGCCATCCCAGCGGGCCGTCATCTCGCCCGTCGTCTCGCCGGGTACGGCGAGCGTGTGGAAGCGCAGGCTCGGCTCGTGGGGGAGCGTCCGTGCCGCGACGCGGCCAGTCCAGCCAAGCGCTTTCGGGTCACCGTGGCCCGCCGTGAGGTCATCTCCAACGAAGAAGACGTTGATCACGAGTCGAACGCCCTAGTCACAAGGTCCACCTGTTCGTCATGGTGCACTGACGCCAGTCCGGAGGCCGGAGAAGCGGCGGCGGCACGTGCCACCACACCCACAGTCTTACCAAGCATGCGAGGCAAAGCGAGGGACATACGCGACCAAGCGCCCTGGTTGAGCGGCTCTTCCTGAACCCACACGACCTCGGCGTCGCCATACGGTGCGAGGGCCTCGCTCAACTGGTCAGCGTCGAGCGGGTACAGCTGCTCGATGCGGACGATCGCCGTGCGCGTGTCGCCGGACTTGTCACGTTGCGCGATGAGGTCGTAGTAGACCTTGCCCGCGCACAGCAGAACACGCTTGACGAGAGCCGGCTCGGCCGTCGTGTCGGCGATGACCGGACGGAACGTGTCAGTCGTGAAGTCCTCCACGTTGCTCGCGGCCGCCTTGAGACGCAGCATTGACTTCGGGGTGAAGACAACGAGCGGCTTGCGCGGGCGGGAGTACGCCTGGCGACGCAGCAGGTGGAAGTACGACGCCGGGGTTGAGGGCATCGCGATGATCATGTTCTCTTCTGCGGCAAGCTGCATGAAGCGCTCGACGCGCGCGGACGAGTGGTCCGGTCCCTGGCCTTCATAGCCGTGGGGGAGGAGCATGACAACGGATGAGCGCTGTCCCCACTTCTGCTCGGCAGAGGACACGAACTCATCGATGATCGTCTGCGCTCCGTTGACGAAGTCACCGAACTGCGCTTCCCACAGCACGAGCGCATCGGGACGCTCCACCGAATAGCCGTATTCGAAGCCGAGGCAGCCGTACTCGCTGAGCGGCGAGTCGTAGATCGCCAACCGAGCTTGGTCGGCGCTGAGGTACGCAAGCGGTGTCCACTCGGCGCCCGTTGAGCGGTCGTGGAACACGGCGTGGCGCTGCACGAAGGTGCCGCGACGCGCGTCCTGGCCGGACATGCGAATCGGAACGCCCTCTTGGAGGAGCGTGCCGAACGCGAGCAGCTCGCCGTAACCCCAGTCGATGCCGCCTTCACGAGACATCACCTCGCGGCGCTCCAAGAGCTTCTCGAGCTTGGGGTGAACGTGGAAGCCCTCCGGCGGGCGCGTGTGCGCGGCACCGATGCGCTGAATCTGGCTCACCGACACGGCGGTCTTCCAACCGACCATCATGCCGGCGTCGGAGGACTGTGATGCGGGCAGCTCGAGGCCTGCGATCGTCTCGGTGTCCGGAGTCTTGAAGCCCTCACGCGTCTCGAGGAACACTCGCTCGAGCTGGGCAAGGTAGTCCTGTGACATCTGCTCGGCCTCGTCGGTCGTGATGTCACCACGGCGGATGAGCGCCTCCGTGTACAGGTGGCGGACCGAACGCTTTGCTTCGATGAGGTCGTACATGCGCGGCTGCGTCATCGAGGGGTCATCTCCCTCGTTGTGGCCGCGGCGGCGGTAACAGACCATGTCGACGATGACATCGCGGTTGAAGGCCTCGCGATATTCGAAGGCGAGGCGGGCGGCCCTCACACAGGCCTCCGGGTCGTCACCGTTCACGTGGAGAATCGGAATCTGGTAGCCCTTGGCGATGTCCGTCGCGTATCGCGTCGAGCGTGAGTCCTGCGGGCCAGTGGTGAAGCCCACCTGGTTGTTGATGATGACGTGGACTGTGCCGCCGGTCTTGTAACCGCGCAGCTGGCCCATGTTGAGCGTCTCTTGGACGATGCCCTGGCCGGCAAAGGCGGCATCGCCGTGGATGAGGACGGGCAGCACCGGGTAGCCGTCGGTCGTGGGGTCGGCGCCGAGCTGGTCGAGCTTGGCACGCACGATTCCCTCGAGCACCGGGTTGACTGCCTCGAGGTGCGACGGGTTGGCGGCGAGGTAGACCTGCGTCGTCTCGCCCGTGTCGGCAGTGAAGACGCCCTCGGTGCCGAGGTGGTACTTCACATCGCCCGAACCCTGCACGGAGCCAGGCACAGCGGTGCCGTCGAACTCCGAGAAGATCTGGCTGTACGACTTGCCGGCGAGGTTCGCAAGCACATTGAGACGGCCGCGGTGGGCCATGCCGACGCACACTTCGTGAATGCCGCTGCGGGCCGCAGAGGACAGCACGGCGTCGAGGAGCGGGATGAGGCTCTCGCCGCCTTCGAGCGAGAAGCGCTTCTGACCCACGTACTTGGTCTGGAGGAAGGCTTCGAACGCCTCGGCTGCGTTGAGGCGCCCGAGGATGCGCAGATGCTCCTCGCGACTCGGCTTCACGTAGCCGTGCTCGAGCCGCTCCTGGAAGAACGCACGCTGAGCGCGGTCAGCGATGTGCATGTACTCGACACCCATGGTGCGGCAATACGCATCGCGCAAGCGGCCGAGAACGTCGCGCATCTTCCAGCGCTGCTGGCCTGCGAAGCCTCCGGTCGAGTAGACGCGGTCGAGGTCCCACAGTGTGAGGCCGTGGGTCTGCACGTCGAGGTCCGGGTGCTTGCGCGGACGCGAGCTGAGGGGGTCGACGTCCGCCATGAGGTGGCCACGTGAGCGGTAGGCGTGGATCAACTCGGCGATGCGGGCCGGCTTGGCGAGCTCGGTCTCTTCGTCCGTCGCCGCGTCGGCCACCCAGCGCACCGGCTCATACGGAACGCGGAGCGCGACGAAGACGCGATCGTAGAAGCCATCGAGGCCGAGGAGCTTCTTGTGCACCAGCGCCAAGAACTCGCCGGACTGCGCGCCTTGGATGACGCGGTGGTCATACGTCGACGTGAGCGTCAGCACCTTGGAGATCCCGAGACGAGCGATGGTCTCGGGAGAAGAGCCCTGGTATTCCGCCGGGTAGTCCATGGCACCGACGCCGATGATGGCGCCCTGGCCCTGCATGAGACGGGGTACCGAGTGAACAGTGCCGATGGTGCCGGGGTTGGTGAGCGTGATCGTGGTGCCCTGGAAGTCGCTCGCCTGCAGGGTGCCTGCGCGGGCGTGGCGCACGAGAGTCTCGTAGGCCTCCCAGAACTGGGCGAAGTCCATATCGCCCGCATCCTTGATGCTCGGCACGAGGAGCTGACGCTGGCCGTCGTCCTTGGCGAGGTCGATGGCGAGGCCAAAGTTGATGTTCGGCGGTGTCATGACGGCAGGCTTGCCGTCTTGCTCCGTGTACGACACGTTCATCGCCGGGTACTCGGCGAGCGCCTCGACAATGGCGTAGCCGATGAGGTGGGTGAAGCTCACCTTGCCGCCGCGGGTGCGGGCGAGGTGGTTGTTCATCACGACGCGGTTGTCCATGAGGAGCTTTGCCGGAATGGTGCGCACGCTCGTAGCGGTGGGCACCTCGAGGCTCGCCTCCATGTTGGTGACGACGCGCGCGGCGGGTCCACGCAGGCGCTCGACGCCCTGGCGCACGTCCTTGTGGAGTCGCTCTGGGTGCTCAGGCCGCTGCAGGTAGGCCGCGCTCGGAGCGACCGACATTGCGATCGGCTGAGTGGGCAAGGTCTCGTGCTGCACGTCCGCGACCGGGGTGGGTGCGGCCACCTCCGGCGTCGGCGTCGTTGGAGTCACACTCGGTGCGGGCGCCGGCGGTGCGTAGTCCCGCGGCGGTGGCGGCGGAGCAACAGCGCTTGCTGTGGAAGTCGGGGCGCTTGCCGCGGAAGACTCTGCGCTGACAGTTTTTGCGCTCGCTTCAGCGGCGACGGGGGCGGCGTCACCTGACGCTTCGCCACCGAGAACCAGCGACGCTACGGAAGGTGCTCCGTCAGCGCGCGACACCGATAGCCGTTCGTTCGACCGGGGTTGGGAGGGGGACACGTCCGGACCGCTCACTTTCTCGACGTCGAGACAAGAACTTGTGGTTCTTGATGCAACACCAGCCTAAACGACCGTGCGACCGGTTCCGTCGTCCACTTTGGCCAAATCGTTATGCGTGTCTCGCATATGTTCGCGGAGCGGTCATGTGAGGTCCTTGCGGAACGTCGTGAAGCGTCCCACAAGTGCCGTGACGAGGGCGTACGCCATGAGGACGAGGAGTCCTCCCCAGGCCGGAAGCAGGCCGCCCATGCCCGATGCGGAGTAGAACGACGCACCCACGATGGACTCGCCTGCGGCACCTGGCAGGAACTTCCCGATGCCCTGTGTGGCCGACCATGCGCCAAGGACCATGCGCAGGATCGGCTCGACAAACTGTGTGAAGGCAAGCAGCGTGACGATCGCCGCGACCTGGTTGGTCAGCACGGAGCCGAAGCCGACACCCACGACCATCCACGCCGCAAGGGCGACAATGCCAAGGGCGAGAGAGCGCCAGATCTGAGTCTCGCCCAGTTCGAGGGGCTGGCCCGTGATGGCGAGTGCGATCATGCCTGCGCCCAGACCGGCCGCCATCGACGCGATGCCGTAGAGAAGGCCCATCGGCACAACCGAGATGATCTTCGCCGCGATCGCACGACCGCGGTGGGGTGAGGCGAGCAAGGTGGTGTCGATGGTGCCGTGGCGGAACTCGCCGGTGACGTGAAGCGCGCCGAGGGTCATGGGGAACACGTAGCCGAGCGAGACGCCAAGCGTGTAGACGGTGAGCGCGATGGTCCGTGAGTCGAGCGCGATCGCGTCCTCACCCGTGCCGGTGGCACCGTCGACGGAGAGCGCAAAGCCGAAGAGTCCGGAGAAGGCCGCGACAGTGACGACCATGATGCCGAGCAGCAGCCACCACATCCGGGTGGTGAGGAGCTTGCGCCATTCAGACGTGATGAGCGTTCTCATGCGGCCACCTCCTCGCTCGTGGCATCGGCTTCGCCGGCGGCGGACTCGTCTTCGGTGAGGTTGAGGAACACGCTCTCGAGGCTTTCGCCGCCTTCGGCAAGTTCGTGAAGCTCCAGGCCTGCCTTGTGGGCGGCGGCACCGGCGTCGGCCCCAGAGATGTTCGACAGGCGGGCGTAGCCGTCGCTCAACTCGATCACAGCGTCGGCGAACTGAGTGGTGACGAGCGCGCGCAAGCCCTCCGCGTTGGGGGAGCGCAACGAGACGGTGGGGGTGGCGAGTTGGCGAAGTTCAGCGAGGCTCGACTGGTGGCGCAACGTGCCACGGGACACGATGACCACGTCGTCGACGGTCTGCTCGACCTCGGACAGCAGGTGCGACGAGAGCAGCACGGTGCCGCCATCAGCGGCGAAAGCGCGCAGGAACTCGCGCAGCCACCGCACGCCAGCAGGGTCGAGACCGTTTGCTGACTCGTCGAGGACAAGCACGCGCGGGCGGCCAAGCAAGGCGGTCGCGAGGCCGAGGCGCTGCTTCATGCCGAGCGAGAAGCCGCCGACGCGGCGCTTGGCTGCCTCGGTGAGGCCGACGGCGTCGAGGGTCTCGGCGCAACGGGCGTCATCGACTCCCACGAGCGGTGCGTACACGCGCAAGTGGTCAAGGGCGGTGCGGCCGGGGTGAAACGAGCCGCCGAAGTGGGTGCCGACCTGGGCTGCGGGATTGTCGAGATCGGTGTACTTCTTGCCACCGATCGTCACGGACCCAGAGGTGGGGCGCACGAGGTCGACGAGTGCGCGCAGCGTGGTCGACTTGCCGGCGCCGTTCGGTCCCAAGAAGCCTGTGACGCGGCCGGGCCTTGCGGTGAAGCTCAGGTCATTGACCGCGACGATGTTCCCGAAGCGCTTGGTGAGGCCATCAACTGTGATGGTGCCGTCCACGTGGATCCCTTCCTCCATACAAATGTTCTATGGAAAGTATAATACTTTCATCCGAACGTGTGAGGTCTGCTTCGAGTACAGTAGTCGCACCATGGACTCCGACAGTCTCAGCCACAACGGATGACCGCCTGGCTGCTTGTCGCCCTCGGCGTCGGCCTCACGATCGGCACGGCGCTGTTTGTTGCCGCCGAGTTTGCGCTCGTTGCGCTTGACCCCTCCTCTATTACAGAGTCGACGCCCGGCAAGCGTCGAATCCGCTCGGCATTGAGTTCGCTGTCGACCCAGCTCTCCGGTGCGCAGGTCGGCATCACTCTCACCACCGTGCTGCTCGGCTACACCGCTCAGCCTGCTCTCGTCAGCCTCTTCTCGGGGCCGATGGAGCGCACCCCCTTGGCAGACGCCGCGGCGATCACGGTGGCGACTGTCGCCGCGCTCATTGTCGTCAACGCCTTCTCGATGATCGTGGGCGAGCTGGTGCCCAAGAACGCGGCGATTGCGAACCCGCTTGGCACGGCGCGCGCGGTCACGCCTTTCATGTTGGGGTTCACGGCGGTGCTGCGCCCGCTGATCGCGGGCCTCAACGGCGCGGCGAACGGGATCCTGCGCCTGCTCGGCATCGAACCTCGCGAAGAGCTCGCCGGAGGGCGTTCGCGCCAAGAGCTCGCGGCCCTTGTGCGTCGCTCTGCCGAGGCAGGCACTCTCGCTCCCACCACCGCGCTGCTGCTGAAGAACACGCTCGAGATGGACGACCTCGCGGCGGTCGACGTGATGACCGACCGCACGCGCGTCCACACCGTGCCGGTCGACGCGAGCGCCGCGGATGTCCTGGCGCTCGCTCGCGGCACAGGTCACTCTCGCTTTCCCGTCATCCGCGATGGTCATGACGACGTCGTCGGTCTTGTCCACATCCGCCATGTCATTGCGGTTCCCTCGCATGAGCGAGAGGACACCTCAGTGCGCACCCTCATGGTCGATGCGCCCCGGGTGCCTGAGACGATGCCGCTGCGTCCGCTCCTCGTCGAACTCAAGGACCTCGGCATGCAGTGCGCGATCGTCGTCGACGAGTACGGCGGCACGGCAGGCTTCGTCACCCTCGAAGATGTGGTCGAGGAGCTCGTCGGCGAGGTCGCGGATGAACATGACTCACGCCGCGCCCACGTGTTCCGCGCGGCCGGTGGTGCGTGGGTGATCCCCGCCGTCTTGCGCCCCGATGAGGTGGCAGAACTGACGGGACTGCGCCTGCCGTCGTCGCATGTGTACGAGACGGTGGGCGGTCTCATCATGGCCTCGCTCGGCCGACTGCCCGTGACGGGGGATGAGGTGGTGACCGACGGCATCACCTTGCGCGTGGAGCGCATGGACGGACGCCGGATCGACCGGGTGCGTGCGACACCGCTTCCCGTCGATGACGCCGACGCTGAGGCTGGGGGCCGCTCATGAGCCCGTGGATGATCGCGGCCGTCGTCGGTCTGCTGCTCGCCAACGCCTTCTTTGTGGGCGCGGAGTTCGCCATCATCTCGGCTCGGCGCAGTTCGATCGAACCCAAGGCGGAAGAGGGCAACAGGGCCGCCATCACGGTGCTGTGGGCGATGGAGAACGTCTCCCTCATGCTTGCCACGGCGCAGCTCGGCATCACGGTGTGTTCGGTCTCTCTTGGAACCGTCGCGGAGCCTGCGATCGCCCACGCGCTCGAAGGCGTCTTCCATCCCTATCTGTCGGAGAGCGCATCGCACGCCGTCGCGGTTGCAATCGCCCTCTTCATCATCGTGGGGCTGCACGTGATCGTGGGCGAGATGGTGCCGAAGAACGCAGCGGTGTCGAGCCCTGATCGTGCCGCACTTGTCTTCGGTCCGCCCCTCGTATGGATCGGCAGGGCGGTCCGCCCGCTCATCGGAGCCCTCAATGCTTTCGCCAACCTGCTCTTGCGGATGGTGGGAATCGAGCCGCGTGACGAGGTCACCTCTGCCTTCACCGCGGACGAGGTCCAGTCGATCGTCGCCCGCTCAAACGAAGAGGGCACGTTTGCGGACCCCGAGGGCCTCCTCACGGGAGCGATCGAGTTCTCCGACCACCGCGCACACGACGTGATGGTGCCCTTCACCGATGTCACCTGCGTCACGCGCGGCGTCTCAGCGGAACACCTCGAGCGCATGGCAGTGGAGACCGGCTACTCCCGCTTCCCGGTGTGCGAGGCCGATGGCAGCGTCGTCGGCTATCTCCACATGAAGGACGCATTGCAAGTGCGGCCGCAGGAACGGGAGGAGCCACTCGCTGACTGGCGCATCCGAGACATATCCGTGGTCCCGGTCGACGAGGAGATCGAGGACGTGCTGGCCGCGATGCGACGCTCGGGCGCGCACGTTGCGCTGGTGCGTTCCGACAAAGGGATTGAGGGCGTCGTGTTCCTCGAGGACATCATCGAAGAACTCGTCGGTGAGGTGCGGGATTCGGTCGCTCGATCCGAAGGCGACTAGACCGGGGCTAGCCCGAAGATAACGGATTGGTTACACTGGCACGGTGCTTCGCGGTCACTCGTTGATCCGGGCGCAGGGGGCTGGACGATCTCGGAGGACGTGCGTGACCGCAGAGACTACGCTGCCGCAGCGCGCAAGCGACCCCGCATCCGCCCCCCCGATTGAGCCTTTTGCCTCGCCTTTCAGTGGAGAGATCCCTGGTCACGCTGCGCACCTCGATCCGCACATGGCAGCCCACGCTCGCAATGTGGTGTCGCGTCGGATCAAGCGCCTGACCGAGACCCGCGAGCTCCGGATCCGCACGACCCATCGCCGCCGCAAGCTGTTCGCGCGCGGCGGTGTGCTTGGCGGATTTGCGTTGGCAATGGTCGTCTACCCGATCATCGGCACGGTGGTCGCCTACCAGAACCCCGTGGCCAACGTTCCCGGTGTCGTGCTCGGTGAATCGCCCACGACCGGCCACGCGCTGCTCGGCGATGGACCGCAGCTGATCCCCACCATCGTTGACATGCCCTCGGTGGACGACCAGGCCCAAGCGCTCGCGGTCGCGCGCGCGGCTACGCCGTACGTCCTGATCGAGGCGCTGCCCGACTGTCTGCCCCCCGCGGAGTACAACACGACGGACAACGGCAACTTGCCTGCCGACCAGCTGTGCACGATCTGGGGCGGTGCTCAGATGCGCGCCGACGCTGCGATCGCCCTCGCGCAGATGAACGAGCAGTTCAAGGCGGCCTTCGGGCGCGACCTCTGCATCCAAGGTGGTTACCGCTCGTACGCCGACCAGTCGCGCATCAAGTCGCTGCGTGGTTATCTCGCGGCTTCGCCCGGCACGTCGATGCACGGCTTCGGTCTTGCCTTCGACCTGTGTTCCGGTGACGACTCCGGCAAGCCCTTCAACTGGCTGAAGGAGAACGCGGCGGCCTTTGGGTACTTCAACCCGGACTGGGCAAAGTTCCGCAAGTACGAACCGTGGCACTGGGAGTACGCGCCTGGTGTCAACGCGATCGGTCACTACGGCAACTCCAACTGGGCCGACGGTGCCTCGGATGCGGGCGAGATCGTCCTGTCCGACACCATGCCCGATGCCCCCGAGACCACGGCGCCGTCCACCTCAGATCCCGATCGGGACAACTCGGGCTCGCAGACCTCGCCGCCGGCGTCTCCCGCCGCGCAGCCCTGACGGGCGCTCGGCGCTTCTCACGATTCGCCTCGCTCCACGCGGCCGGAGCCGGACACGTTTGTGGACACCGCGGGATCGCCGAAGTATGTGACGTGACCTGATCCCGATACCTGTGCATCGAGGATTTCGCGTGCTCGCACCCACACATCGCCGGAACCGGACACTCGTACCTTCGCCTCGCCAGCCGTGAGATTGGTGCCGTCCACCTCACCCGATCCGGAGACGGAGAGCGTCGCGGTCGAGACAGTTCCATTCGCGATGATCGAACCGGAGCCGCTCACCGACAGTGCAAGCACCGTCGCATCGGCACGGAGATCCACATCAGCAGAGCCGCTGACGCTGACCTCAAGCGACTCAGGATTGGTGACACGGATTGTCGCGTCCGACGATCCGCTGAGGGAGACCTTGGACAGCACGGGCAACGTCACCGCCACAGCCACCCGCGGCGGGGTGCCGAAGTACGAGTACTCCTGGCTGATCTCGAGAGTCGATCCTTTCACTCGGGTCGCCACATGCTCTTGGAGGTTCTCGTCCGCCGTGACGATCACGGAGAACTCTTCTCCTTCGGTCACGGTGAGGTCGGCATTGCCGCCCATGGCGATCGCCGTGAAGCCGGCGACGTCACGGGACTCGTCCGTCGTGTGGCCTGCGAGGTCGCCCTTCGTCAGCATCGGGCCCGAGCCGGTGTACATGCATGCAGTGAGGGCGAGGACTGCCGCAGCAATGCCAAGCGCAGCTATTCGTGTCCGCATCGTGACTCCTTGAAATCTCTCTCCTCCCGACGCTAGGGGCGCGGGCGCCCACGCGGCATCACCCGGAGGGCTGATCTCAGGACTCATCCACTCGGGGTTCACCCCGAGGACCTTCTCAGGGGGTGGGCAGCGTGGCGGGCAGGTCCCGCTCTGCGGCCTCGCGTCCCAACTGGACGAGTTCGGGCAGATCGCGGGCGATCCATTGGGAGCGGGAGCCAAGACGCGGGCGGATGACGGTGACATCATTGCGAATCTCAAACTCGTGGACGTGCGTGGCCGTCCGCATGATCGGCAACGCATCCCACTCGGGTGCGAGGCGCACACCGATGACGTAGTCGGCGCCAAGCGCAAAGGTCGACTCGAGGGGGAGGTTCTGCAGCACACCGCCGTCGACATAGAGGTGGCCGCCCAGGCGCGTCGGGCGAAAGAGCCCGGGCACCGAACACGAGGCGGCCACAGCGTCGGCCACGGGTCCTGAATCGATGATGACGGGGGAGCGGGTTGAAAGGTCGGCCGCGATCGCCGCGTAGCGCAGGGGGAGGTCCTCGATGAGGATCTCGGTGCCCGCCATCCGCGTGATCGAGTCCTTGAGTCCTGCAGTGTCGAGAATGCCTAAGCCGGGCGTCAAGGTGAGAGCGCCGAAGTCGGACCAGGTCGCTTCGAGCGTGTGGGCCTTCAGCTCGGCGAGCGGCATCCCTGCGGCGTACGCGGCACCGACGAGAGACCCAATGGACGTGCCAACCACGATGTGAGGGCGGATTCCGCGCTCTTTGAGAACCTCAAGAACGCCCACATGCGCGGCGCCTAGAGCACCGCCTCCGCCGAGCGCAAGACCGAGCCTCGGGGATGATGCGGCATCGGCGGTCATACGGCCATCGTAGGAAGAGGCCCAGGAAAGTGCGGGAGATGCACCGCGCGAAAAGTGCCCCCGACAGGAATCGAACCTGCGACCTACGGTACCGGAAACCGGCGCTCTATC
>CAZRHL010000038.1:0-15959 GCA_964600005.1 uncultured Demequinaceae bacterium | reverse complement strand
TAGGAGCGAAAGCCGGATGCGCAGTGCACGCGGACTGGCCTTCCGGCGGCCGCGGCGCGGATCTCATCGAGCCGTGCACGGACGTCCGTGTGAGGCACGTTAATCGCTTCGGGTAGGTGACCGCGGGCGAACTCAGCGGGCGAGCGAACATCAACGATCAATGCGTTGGCTCGCGCCCACTCGACATCGCTGGCCCCCCACGTGGCGAGGATGCCCGAGACATGATTTTGCATCATGAAGCCGAGCATGTTGACCGGGTCCTTTGCTGAGCCATAAGGCGGCGCATACGCGAGCTCAAGTTCCGCGAGGTCGTCAGCACCGAAGCCTGCTCGGAGCGCAGTTGCAAGCACGTCGATGCGCTTGTCGATTCCCTCGCGGCCGACGCCTTGGGCGCCAAGGAGCGTCCCATCCGGCGAAAACGTCGCAAGCATGTGCATCTGCTGCGCGCCTGGATAGTACCCAGCGTGGTTCGCGTGGTGCGTGTGATGCTGGACGTATTCGATCCCGGCGGCATCGAGCATCCGCGGGCTCGCACCCGTGAGCGCGGCGGTGAGGCCGAACACCCGCACGATCGCAGTCCCAAGCACTGGCTTGGCGGAAGTGGCGACGCCATGAATCGACTCCGCAGCACGCCGACCTTGTCGATTGGCGGGTCCTGCCAATGGCACAGGGGCGGTGGCGCCGGTGACGGCATGAGGCACAGCAGTCGCATCGCCTACGGCCCATATGTGGGGATCGCTGGTGCGTTGCTCAGAGTCGACGATGATCGCGCCGCGCTCGTCGAGTGCGAGCCCTGCGGCCTTCGCGAGCGCGGAGTTCGGGCGCACTCCGACGGAGACGACAACGATGTCCGCCGCGACTGTGGCGCCGTCGCTGAGTGAGACAAGGACAGCGTCGGCCCCGTCGGCGGTGATCGCGCTCGCGGCGACGCCCGTGCGGACGTTCACACCGTTTGCGAGGAGTTCCGCCTCGACAAGGTGGGCGAGCTCGGGAGCAAGTGGCGGCAGGACCTGGGATGCCAGCTCGACGACCGTCACATCAAGTCCGCGCGTGCGCAAGGCCTCCGCTGTCTCGAGCCCGATGAAGCCGGCTCCCATGACCACGGCCCTGCGGGCGTTTTCGACGCGTTCGGCGACAGTGGTGGCGTCGTCGACGGTTCGCAGATTGGTGACCTGGGGCAGGTCGATGCCGGGGATGGGCGGCACCGTGGCCGTGGCGCCCGGTGCTAGCACGAGAGCGTCGTAGCTGAGTTCATACTCACCGTCGGGGCCGACCGCCGTCACGGTGCGCGAACGGCGGTCGATCGCCGTCACCTCGGTGCGTACACGGACGTCAAGGTTGAGGGTGGAGCGAAGAGACGCCGGGGTGTGGAGGAGCAACGCATCGCGAGAAGCGATGTCCCCGCTCACGTGATACGGCAGCCCGCAGTTGGCAAAGGACACATCGGGGCCCTTGTCGAACACGATGATCTCAGCGTGCTCATCAAGCCTGCGGGCCCGTGCCGCTGCGGACATTCCTCCGGCGACGCCTCCGACGATCACGATGCGCATCGTGCACTCCTCTTCTCTGCTGTCGCCCCTCACAGGGCGGACGACCAGTGCCCACGATAGAATACCCCAGGGGGTATAGCAAGCGACTGACTCGCTAATGTGTTCCCGTGACTCGACTTAGCCGTGCCAGCCTCGTTGGCGCCACGATTGCGACGTTGTCGGTTTTCGGGCTTGTGATCCCGCTCTTGGCGAATCAGGGTCCCGCGACCCAAAGGCTCACGGAGGACACCGTGGTCGGCACCACCTATGGCGAGGTGACCCTGCCCGCGGGTTGGGACCTTGACATCGCTGCCGCCGCATCGAGCAGCCCCGTGGTGAGCAAGCGAGACATCACCATCGGCGTTGGCGACGGCGTGTGGTTTGAGGGATCTGCTGGGCTGTTGGAGAACATCGCGGACCTCATCTACGACACTCCTGCCTCGATTCCTCCCGCGCCCGATGACGACGGGCCGTTCAGCAACCTCTCCGGCTCCTTCACCGAGGAGCCTGACGAGTATGAGCCTTTCCGCCAGGTGTTCCGCATCTCCGCTGGCATCAATGCGTCCTCAGACGAGCCTCGTTTCGTTGACGTGGTGCGGTATGGAGAGTCGGTGATCTTTGTTGTCGTCCGCGGTGACGACGAGGGTGTTGCGCGAGAACTCGACACCGTGCGCGCGATCGTCGACTCCGTCACGTTCGCCAGTGCCGAGCCCGGATTGGAGCCGCGCCCATGAAAGAGCTGACTCGGCGGCGCTTCGCTGTCCCGGCCTTTGCTTTCTCCCGCGTCTCGTGGTGGCTGCTCGTTGTCATCCTCGCGCTCGGGGTCGCGTGCTATGTGAGCGCATTGTGGGATGGGATCGTCACCTTCCCTGAAGTCGGCGTGGTTGGCGTTCTGCTCGCGGCTCCGCTCGGCGTCGCATGGTGGTGGCTGCTTCGGATCCCGCAGCTGTGGGTGCGCATCCGACGCTCAAGTGCGTGGGCCGCTTTCGGCTGGGGAGGGGTGGTTGCCACTGGGATCTACGCGCTGCCGTCGAACGGCGCGCTCATCACGATCCTCGGCCAGCGTGTCGGAATCGACTTCGCCCAGGATTGGGGCCCTGCACTCGCGGCCCCGCTCACCGAAGAGGTGGGCAAGGCCTTTGCGATCGCGATGATCCTGGCCGTGACCCGCGAGAAGCTGCGCACGCCGATGGACGGCGCATTGATCGCTGGTTTCGCGGGGCTCGGGTTCACCCTCACCGAGGACATTCTGTACGGCTTCAACATGGCCTACATCAGCTTTGGTGAGAACCCCGTCGTGTCGACCCTGCTGGTGTTCTTCTTGCGCGCTGTCTTGTTCGGCGCCGTCTCGCACGTGATCTTCTCGGCCTTTGTGGGGGCGGGCGTCGCGTGGTTTGTCACGGGTGTGGGACCGCGACGCTTTGCGCTGGGTGCGGTGTTCCTCTTCATCGGCGTGTTCATGCACTTCGCGTGGAACTCCCCGCTGTTCCTCGAACTCGGGGCGCGGGCCGCCTACATCCTCGTGGTGCCGTTCCTTGTGTGGTGGGGCATCCACATGGTGCGAGGTGAAGAGCACCGGTGGTTCCGCCGTTCACTCGAAGCGCCGGGCGCGCTCGGTGCGATTCCGCCGGCCTACCTCGACTCCGTGCGGCCGACATGGCGCCAACGCCGCAGGTACCGCAAGGATGTGGTGCGTGCATTCGGACCGGGAGCGCTGGCCTCGCAACGTCGCCTCGAGGCAGAGCTCACCGACTTGGCCGACGCTGTCGCAATGGGCGACGATGCCGACGCGGCGCGCCTGCGGGGCGCACTCGAGGCGCGTTTGGTTCCGAAGGAGCCAGTGGGCGCATAGCCCACCGACGCTTAGCCGTCGATCACCCCTAGCTCCACGTAGTGCGCACGCTCACGGGGCAGCACGGTGGCGCGTTCATGCGCCTTGAAGGTGTCGATGGGTGCTGGCCAGAGCGCAAACGTGCGGATGGCGGTATCGCATGGGTAGGTGAGCTCACCGTCTGGGTGGGCATCACGCCACTGATCTTCGCGCACATGGCTCGGGGTCACGTCGACTCTGCCGTTCGCGTTCTGCCGCAGGGTCAACTCGACGAGTGCGTTCTTTGTGATGTCGCGCCGCTCGTACTCGGGGATCGCCGTGCACACCGAGGCCACGATGGAGCCGTCAGATTTCTCGTCGACCGAGATCAGCGCCATCGCGACTGCGTTCTGCACGAGTTCCGCCCGGCCCCGCGGGGTGAAGGGGGCATCGTGTTCAATGCTGTCGAGACGATGTGCGGCCTCTTGTGAAGCCCGGTCGTAGCCAAGAGCGGACACGACCTCTGGAGCGGAGTAGTCGTTGTTCGCCTCCGCCCAGGACTGAGCGACCAGCGAATCAAGGTAGGCGTCGAAGAGCGGGTGGACACCGCGCAGCTGCGTGTTGCCATCGAACCAGATGAGATCTGTTGCGGCAGGCACGCTGCCCTCTTCATATCCCGTGGGCATGATGTACGCATCTGCGCTGGCGGACGGGTAGGCCTCGAGCGCCAATGGTGACACGGGCGTTCCGTCAAGCCATTCGGTGTCAATGGGTTCTGCCCACGCCGCCTTGCGTACGGTCACGTCTTCACAGTGACCGGTTTCGGCGCCCTTGTTGACGGTGTCTCCGTAAGTGAGCGCTGGAGCCGCCTGATAGTGACCGGACTCAAGCTTTCGCACCCACCATGTTGCGCTTCCCAATCGCGTGTAGCCCGTCTCGAGTTCGCCGAGCCACACGCAGGTGGCCACCATCGCTGAGTTGCCATCCGCCGCGATGTCGATTCTCGTCACCTGGGACGCATGGGCGTTCTGGTCGATGTCCGGCAGCACCATCCAGCGTCCCCACGCGTTCGCCTTGGCATCGACGTATCCGATCGCCGCGATGAGGTCAGGATCCGTGTAGTCGCCTCGTGCTGTTGCGTAGGTGAGAAGGGTCTCTGAGAGTCGGACGGCGTCGACCCAGGGGTTGCCCGCCCACTCGGGATCTTCCTCCCACGCGACGGCGGGCGGATCGAAGTCCGCTGGCCGCGGATCCTTGTTTGCGATGGCGACAATGACTCCAATGCCAACCAAGGCAACGATGCCGACAACTGCCCAGGCCTTCCGAGCGGCGAGCAGACGTCGGGTGGTCGAGACGCCGTCAGCCATGGGTCGCTCCGAGTTCCACGTTGTCCCCGTGCGCGCCAGCTGCGCCCCTTGTCACTATGCGTGCGCATGCGGCGCTCGCGGTGAGTGCTTTCACAACCACGGATTGTGCGAGTGCATCGCTATCGCGGTGTCTCATGTTGATCAACCCCCGGGCTCACGTTAGTGAGCACCATCCCAGATGGACGCTTTGAAGGCTGCTTCGGCATCAGCGACGATGTCGGAGACCAGCCGGTTGTAGTCCTCGCTGCCAAAGGCCGTCGCACCCCCGAAGTTGAGTTGCGGGTTGGCATGCATGCTCGAAATGAACGATTCAACCGAGCTCTGAACCTGCTCGGCTGAGACGAGCGCATTGCCGACCGCGACGCCCTCGCGTTGCGTCATGGCTTGCGCGACCTCGTTCCACGCAACCTCCGCGATCACGTCGAGCGAGATCGATGCCGCTTCCGAGAGTCCGGGGATGGGGATCAGGCCAACACCAGTGGAGATGAGGTCGATCCGTTGCTGCATCTCAGCATCGTGGAAACGCGCTTCGAGGATCGCCACGCCGCCGATGGAGCCCGACAGCTTGCCCTGCAGCTCGAAGTGGCGCTCAAAGGCATCGCTCCAGGCCGTGAGCTCTCCACTTGCCTGCGCTTGGGCGAAGTTCACGGTCGACGCCTCTTGAGCGGCTGCGTAGAGGTGGGCAAATCCCGCATCCGTACCGCCGACGGTGCCGAACATCGACTCGATCAGCCCGGTTGGGATATCGGGCAAGTACGCAGAGCTCTCAAGTCCGGGGATGTTGCGCAGGCTCCATTCGTAGCCCGCGTGGCTGTGCGATGGCTCGCTGCTGACGAGCGGTGACGAGATCGACTCAGCGAAGATCGGCATGAGATGGGCGAGGCTCTGTCCCAGCGCAGTCGCGCCCGCTTCTGACATCGCATCGACTGCGAACTGATTCGGGCTTGTGGAATCGAGTCCTTCCATGATGCGAAGCGCCACTGCCGTATGAACACGGAGCGTCCATTCGGATTGGTTCTCGCTCGCGAATCCGCCGTCAGCGTGCATCGACCCTTCCCACAGTGAGCCGAAGCCGTCCCATCCGTCCGCGCTCCAGTCGCGGCGAGACAGGTAGTCCACTCGATCTCCCGCGACGGATGCCGAGCCGTCGTGCAGTGTGGACGAGTTGTCATTCAGCCACTCCCATGCGGCATCGGGGTAGGTGCCCAACGTGTCGAGCACACGGCCGAACGGATCGCGAACGCCCGCTCCATATCGGCTCTCACCCACGTTGCTGTCGTATGAGCCACCGCGATCGAACTGATCTTCGATGGCGATGCTGTCGAAGACGCCGTATGGATCGGTTGGGTCCATCCCCGATGAGCCCCATGGCTCACCACCGGTCTGCTCGCTGCGCTCCCAGGTGTCAAAGATGTCTGCCGCCGCGACCGTGAAGGCGCGTCCCATGGGGTGATTGGCGGCGTCGTCAAACAAGAAGCCGACGCCGGCGACACCGCTGAGACGTCGGCCCATATCGCCGGGCCAATCTGCACCGGTCATCATGCGGGCGGCAAAGTCCTCACCCTGTTCGGTGTTCCACAGCTGCGAGCCGCTTGCAAGGGACTCGCGCACGCTGCGGGCGAACGCGAGTGCCGCATCGCGGTCTTCGTCGGTGGGGTATCCCATCCCGCCCTGGTTCGTGTGTGCCAGCAGGCCGGCCTCAAGCAAGGGCAACGTTCCGTCGCCACCGACCTCAAGCCAGAACTGGGAGGACAGGTTCGGGTCTGCCGAGGCGTTTCGAAGCGCCGCAGCAAGCGCAGCGATGTCGTCCGGATCGGCGGGGCGTTTCGCCACGGCAGCTGCCAGGTCGAGCGCCTCCTGGAGCAGATCGGCTCTGCGGTCGAGGATGTCCTGCGCTGTGCGGGCACCGTCGTACATGGTGGCGAGCTGCATCCACTGCACAGTGAGTCCGCTCCCGTGCGCAAAGGCGAGAGCTCGCGCAAATTCTCCGTCGATACCGCTGCGCTCGTAGTGGAGGTTGCCGAGAACCATGTTTCCGTGGTTGATCAGCTCTTCGGCCTCGTCCATCCGCCGCGCCCATTGGCCGTCCGGCAACATGTCAGGCGGCACGTGTGACAGGCCTTGGCGCTGCGATATCCCGCGCTGAATGTCGAGCTCCGCTTGCTTTCCGCGCGATGCCATCGATTCGAGCTGGTCCGCATACGTCCCTGCGGACGTGGCCCATTTGCTCGAGACGGTGGTGACGTCGGACGTGAGCTGAATGATCCGTGCGAGGCGTAGCCGGAATGTCTCCGCCGCACTCGCCTGCCATTGAGTGACGTCACTGCTTCCGCTGATCTGAGTCACACCATCGCGCATCTGAGCAAGAGCGGCACTGCGCGCCGTCTGCGCTTCGGCGAAGAGGCGGACGTTGTTGACGTTGAGCGATGAGGGATATGAAGACATGGTTACCAGCCGCCCCCGCCCCCGCCGCCGCCGCCGTTGCCAGCGCTCCTGCCGGACGGTCCGTTGGGAGCCGCACCGAACTTGTCGAGCGCGTCGAAGGCGGCTGCGGCCACGTCCGTTGCCGTGACGAGTTCAAGCAGTTCGGCCTCGATGATCAATCGCTGAACGCGGAACTGGTCCTCGGTCGTGCTGCCGGCGTTCGACACCACAGATGACCCACACGAGGCGAGAGAGGGGCGGTTGCTCACAGGGCTGCCGCCTATCACAGGCCCCCAGTTGCCGAGCTGTGTGCCGACGCTGCGAATGCTGTCCGTGTCGACCGAGATTCGTGCTCGCAAAGCCCACCCCCCTAGGACACGCGGGACGTCGTGCCTACGCACACCTTAGTGAGGGAGGTGACGAGCAAGGCGCCGTTTCCAGAAATATGGGGAAAACTCCCCACTCGCTCAGGAAAGCGCCATGAACATCTTCTCGAGGCGTTCGCGGGCGGCGGTGTCGTCTTCATCGGAACGAATGCACTGCTGCAGGCCCGCTGCAATCATCGTGAACCCGGCCCGGTCGATCGCCTTCGACACGGCAGCGATCTGAGTCACGATGTCGGCGCAGTCACGGCCGTCCTCGATCATGTTGAGGATGCCCGCGAGCTGGCCCTGCGCTCGCCGGAGTCGCTTCACAACGGGATCGAGGGCCTCAGGATCAAGGTGCACAGCGGACATGGCGTTCTCCTGTGATGGTGCGATGCGCGCCCAGACGCGCCGCGCTCAGGATACCCCCTCCGGTACCTGGTGGGCCGGAAGACGTGCTCATTCCAGCGTCGGCCGCCCCGCCTGCGCCACAATGAGGGCGTGACTCATCCCGAGAACCTGCCGCAGGATGCCCCTCTCGACCCGACGTGGCTTTCCGACGTTGTGCGCCGCTCGCTCGACGAGGACTTGGGCGGCTGCCCAGGCCGGGATGTCACCACCTTCGCCACGATCGCGGCCGACGCTGTGGTCACCGGACGGCTCGTCATGCGTCAGCACGGAGTGGTCGCGGGCCTCGCGATCGCGCGCGAGGTCGTCAGCCAGGTTGCGGCGCGCTTCGAGCTGCCGCCACCCCAGGTCACCCACGATGTCTCCGATGGCACGCGGGTGGAGCCCGGAACGGAGCTGGCGCGCATCGAGGGCGTAGGCCATGTGGTCCTCGTTGCCGAGCGCACCATCCTCAATCTCATGTCTCGTGCGTGCGGCGTGGCGACCCACACGCGCCGCTGGGCGGATGCGCTCGCCGGCACCGAGGCGCGAGTGCTCGACACTCGCAAGACCACTCCCACTCTGCGCGAGCTCGACAAGTACGCGGTGCGCTGTGGCGGCGGCACCAACAAGCGCTTTGGTCTGTACGACGTCGCGATGATCAAGGACAACCACATCGCTGCCGCGGGATCGGTCTCGGGTGCGATCAGCGCGATCCGTGAGCACTTCCCTGACGTGCCCATCCAGGTCGAGGTCGAGAGCAAGGAGCAGGCCTTTGACGCCTTGGACGCGGGCGTCGACTTTCTCATGATCGACAACATGGCGCCCGATGCGATGGCGGAGCTCGTCGTGGCGATCCGTGCGGCGCAGTCGCGGTACGGACGGGTGTGGATCGAAGCGACAGGCGGGCTCACTGTCGATTCGGTGCGAGAGGTCGCCGCGGCGGGCGTGGACTTCATGTCCGTTGGCGCTCTCACACACAGCTCGCCCATCATCGACATCGGTCTCGACCTCGCCTGACCCTCGGGTGCCCGGCCGACGCTGGCGGCGCCGAGCGCACAGGTCACCACGTGGGTGGCGTGCGCAGGCGGCGGTACCCTTGAGCGCGTGAGTGATCAGCCCGCCCCCGCCATTGCCGATGACCTTCCGGAGCAGATGCGGATCCGCCGCGAGAAGCGCGACCGAATTCTTGCTTCCGGTGGAGAGGCGTATCCCGTTGCGGTTCCGCTGACCCACCAGATAGCGGAGGTCGGCCAGGCCTATGCCGACCTCGAGGCGGGTGATGAGACCGAGGACGTCGTTGCGGTTGCAGGACGGGTTGTCTTTGTGCGCAACACCGGAAAGCTGTGTTTCGCGGCGATTCAGGACGGTGAGGGCAATCGCCTGCAGATCATGGTGAGTCTCGACGCTGTGGGCGAGGACTCGCTCGCGGCCTTCAAGACGGACGTCGATCTTGGTGACCACCTCTTTGCCAAGGGCCGTGCCGGCAAGTCCCGCCGTGGTGAGGTGAGCGTCTTCGCCCACGAATGGGCCATCGCCGCCAAGGCCTTGCGCCCATTGCCGGTGCTTCACAAGGAGCTCGCAGAGGACACTCGCGTGAGACAGCGTTACGTCGACCTCATTGTGCGCCCGCTCGCGCGTGAGACCGTTCGCAACCGAGCCGCTCTCATGCGTTCGCTTCGCGAATCGCTCCATTCGCGGGGATTCATTGAGATTGAGACCCCGATGTTGCAGACCCAACACGGGGGCGCCGCAGCACGGCCCTTCGTGACGCATATGAATGCCTTCGATATCGACCTCTACCTGCGAATTGCGCCGGAGCTATTCCTCAAGCGCGCAGTCGTGGGCGGCATCGAGAAGGTTTTTGAGATCAACCGCAATTTCCGCAATGAGGGCGTCGACTCTTCGCACTCGCCCGAGTTCTCGATGCTCGAGGCGTATGAGGCATACGGCGACTACATGACGATGGCGACGCTCACGCGCGAGATCGTCCAAGCCTCGGCGATGGATCTCTTCGGCACCACCACGGTCACCCACGCTGATGGCAGCGAGTATGACCTGGGCGGCGAGTGGGCGTCACTGTCTCTCTACGGTTCGCTGTCTGAGGCGCTCGGCAAGGAGATCACGCCGCAGACGTCCGTGAGCGAGCTGCAGACGTTATGTGATGCGGCAGAGATCTCAGTCGATCCCAAGCGCGTCAACCACGGCAAGCTCGTGGAGGAGCTGTGGGAGCATCATGTGGGCAACGGCCTCACCGCCCCCACGTTTGTCATGGACTTCCCCGTCGAGACAAGCCCGCTGACGCGTGACCACCGGGAGATTGCCGGTGTGGTCGAGAAGTGGGACCTCTACGTCAAGGGCTTCGAGCTGGCGACTGCCTACTCCGAGCTCGTCGACCCGGTGATCCAGCGTGAGCGTTTCGAGCAGCAAGCGCGCATGGCGGCTCAAGGAGACGATGAGGCGATGCGTTTGGACGAGGACTTCCTCGCCGCGATGGAATACGGCATGCCCCCGGCTGGCGGCATGGGGATGGGAATGGACCGACTCCTCATGGCGCTCACGGGACTTGGAATTCGGGAGACGATTCTGTTCCCCCTGGTGAAGCCTGAGGAGCACCGATGAACTGGGCTGGCGTTGCGATGGGAATTATCCCGTCGCTCGGTCTGCTGTGGCTGTTCTGGTTCACGTTTCGTGGCATCATTCGTGCCGACCGCCGCGAACGCGAGGCGCTTGCGCAACTTGATCGTGAAGAGGCCGAAAAAGCGAAGCGAATGACCGATCAGCACACGTCAGACGGACCAAAGGATTAGCACACCGCGCGGGTCTCAGCGCCGCGCCGATGTGATTTCTTCCCCATTTTCCGGGAATGTTTCGAGTCGAATTGACGTTCACCATTGACGGTCCTTATCGTGTACGAGAACGGTTCATTCAATCGAAAGGGAAGCGCATGGCGCAAAAGGTACAGGTCGTGCTTGTCGATGACATCGACGGCGGCCACGCTGACGAGACGGTTCGTTTCGGTCTCGACGGCACCACCTACGAGATCGACCTTTCATCCGCTCACGCTCGTGAGCTTCGCGATGCACTGGCCACGTGGGTTGCCGCAGGCCGCAAGGTGACGGGCCGCTCTGCCGGCCGTCCGCGCGTGTCGAATGACACGAGCAAGATTCGCGCATGGGCGAAGTCCAATGGCTACGCCGTCTCTGAGCGTGGTCGCATTTCCGCCGACATTCGCGCGGCGTACAACGCGGCGCACTAGCCGACACGTCAGCTGTCTGCGGCCCCGGTCCCGTGTGGATCGGGGCCGCTTTCATGACATGGTGTAGCCATGAGCGAGATCTGGATCGGCACATACCCAAAGGCGGGGCTCGGGACCCCTGTGGGCACCGGTGAAGGCCTGTGGCGAGCCCGCCTCAGCGACGACGGCGTGCTGACCGCTGTTCAAGTGTCCACTCAAGCGGCGCCGTCCTTCGTCGTGCGCCATCCGAACCTGCCGTTGGTCTACACCATCGAGGAGTCCCCCGCATCAGTGATGCGTGTCATCTCCACCGCCGATGCGACGCAGCTGGCTCGCGTCGCCGTGGGCGTGGAAAGCGGTTGCCATCTCTTGCTTTCGGCCGACGCTCGAACCCTTTACGTCAGCGCCTACGGCTCCGGCGAGCTCGCGGTCATCCTCCTCGACGCAGCGGGTCTGCCGCTCGACGAGGCGCCTCAGCAGCTGTGGCGTCACGAGGGCACTGGACCCAATGAAGAACGCCAAGAAGGGCCCCATGCGCACTTCGCCGGCTTCAGCCCCGATGGCGCGTATGTGCTCGTATGTGACCTCGGCACCGATGAGATACGCCGGTACCGCATTGGTGCGGAGGGCCTCTTGGGTGACGCGGCGATCGCGGCGACGCTGCCGCCTGGGGCTGGACCGCGTCACTTCGCGGTCCGAGGTGACGTGCTGTACGTGGTCTGCGAACTCGACCACCAGCTCCGGACGCTGCGCTGGGACAGGGAAGTGGGGGAGGCGACGCTCATCGCGGAAGCGCCCCTGACTCTTGCCCCGCATCGCACCGGCATGAGGATGTACGGCGCGCACGTGGAGGTTGTCGAGCGGCCCATCGGCGATGTGCTGCTCGTCTCTGTGCGCGGTGCAGATGTGCTGTCAGTCTTCGACATCGCACCAGAGGGAGAGCTGACGTACAGGTGTGCCCTCGACGTGGGTGAGTGGCCTCGTCACTTCGCCGTGGTCGGTGACCACCTCGTCGTCGGAGCGGAGCGCGGTCATGAGGTGCGCGCGTACTCGCTCGACGCCGTCCTGTCACTGCCGCCGGAGCCGGAGGTGGGCGCGCTCGCTGCTCTGGCGTCGGCGTCAGCCCCCGTCGTGAGCCCGGCCTGCATCTGCCCGTGAGGTCCAACGGGACGTAAGACGTGCGCAGCGGGGCCACCGATAAGGAAAGATGAACCCATGACGTACACACTGATCCTGCTCCGCCACGGCGAGAGCGACTGGAACGCCAAGAACCTGTTCACCGGTTGGGTGGACGTGCCGCTGAACGACAAGGGCTGGGAAGAGGCCAAGCGTGGCGGCGTCCTGCTCAAGGACGAGGGTGTGTTGCCTGACGTCGTCCACACGTCGTTGCTGCGCCGCGCCATCATGACCGCCAACCTCGCTCTCGACGCCGCGGACCGCCACTGGATCCCCGTCAAGCGCAACTGGCGACTCAACGAGCGTCACTACGGTGACCTCCAGGGCAAGAACAAGGCCGAGACCCTCGAGCAGTTCGGTGAAGAGCAGTTCATGACGTGGCGCCGTTCCTACGATGTGCCGCCGCCGCCGATCTCTGCTGACAACCCGTGGGGCCAGGCGGGTGACCCGCGTTACGCCGGCGAGCCGATCCCCGAGACCGAGTGCCTCAAGGACGTGCTCGAGCGCGCCCTGCCCTATTGGGAAGCGGAGATCGTGCCGGACCTCAAGGCAGGCAAGACCGTTCTGGTCGCCGCACACGGCAACTCGCTGCGCGCCATCATCAAGTACCTCGACGGCATCGCAGACGACGACATCGTGGGTGTCAACGTGCCCACCGGCATCCCGCTCGTCTACCACCTCGACGAGAACCTCAAGCCCACCAACCCCGGTGGCACCTACCTCGACGCCGACGCCGCTGCGGCAGCCATCCAAGCAGTAGCGAATCAGGGCAAGAAGTAGTACAACAGAAGTACTGAAGTCGGACGGTCAGCCTCTCATTGTCTGGCCGACGCAGCGGGGCCCCGACCGAATGGTCGGGGCCCCGTGTTGCGTCCTGGAGGCGGTGCCTAGATGAGACCGCCCGCGCGCTGGTAATCACCCGTGACCAAGTACACAATGCGGCGTGAAACGCCCACCGCGTGGTCGCCGAAACGCTCGTAGTAGCGGGCGAGCAGTGACACATTGAGCACTTCCTGCGGCGACCCGTTGTAACCCTCGGCAATGAGGGTTTGGTACGCCTGCGCGTGAAGCTCGTCGAGAGTGTCGTCATCGCTCACGATCCCGGCCGCCACGTTGAGGTCGCGGGTCTCGATGAGCTCAGCCACCTCGATCGCGGCCTTCTTCGCAGCCTCCGCCATGCCGGCAAAAAGCTCCATGTGCGATTCGGGCACGGCGCTGTCCGGATAGGAGCGGCGAGCGGTCTCCGCAATGTGCTGCGCAAGGTCGCCCATGCGCTCGAGACCAGCGGAGATTCGCAGGCTCACCACGATCGTCCGCAGGTCAAGGCCCACGGGCTGCTGTTGTGCGATGAGAAGCACGCAGCGGGTGTCCACTGTCTCCTCAAGGTCGTCAAGCTTCTGGTCCTCGGCAATGACCTTTTGCGCAAGTTCAACGTTGCGAGTGAGCAGGGCCTCGCTTGCGCGATCGATCGCCGTCGACACGTGGCGGGCCATTGCGGCGAGATCATCGGCAAGTTCCGACATTTCGGCAGTAAAGAGCGTGCGCATGAAACTCCCTCGTCATGAAGATGCCACCAGTCTCGCACTGTTGCGTCACGAACTGTCCGCAGCGCCCCGCTTCGAGGGTGAACTTCCGGTGACCTTGGTGAACATTGGGTGAAGCCGCGCTCGCGTGGTTACTGTGGCGACATGGAACCGGGTGCGTGGGCCGTTGCGGCGGCCGCATTCTGTGGAGGCGTCCTGGTAGGCGCCGTGGTTTTGCGGCGGCGCGCCAAGAAGGAAGTGGTGGCGCGCACGCTGGTGCCCCACCGCACTCGCCAGGTGATGTCAGCGCTCCAGGCGGGCGCGATCGTCGTCCGGCGCGATGGTCGGGCCGCGTATTCGAATCACACGTCATCAGCGCTTGGCATCGCCCGCCCCGATGGTGCGCTCGACCCCGCAGTGGCCGAGGTTGCCCATCGCGCGTGGAAGGCCGGTCACGTCATCGAGGAGGAGATCTCGGTGCGGCGGGGCGTCCTCGCGACCGACGCCGTCGTCCACGTGAGGGTGACACCGCTTGACGATGAGCTCGCACTTGCGATCGTCAATGACAACACCGAGCAGCGTGCCGCCGAGCAGACTCGACGTGAGTTCGCGGTCAATGTGTCGCATGAGTTGAAAACGCCTATTGGCGCGCTGTCTCTTCTCGCCGAGAGCATCGAAGACTCGGCAGAGGACGCCGAACTTGTCCGGAGCTTTGCCGTCAAGATGCGCCGCGAATCCCGCCGCCTCACCAAGCTCATTCAAGAGATCATCGACATCTCTCGACTGCAAGGTGGAGAGTCCGTGGTGGACCACGAGAACGTCGATGTGGCCGGCGTTGTCCACGAGGCGCTCGAGGGGGCCCGCCTCGCAGCCGAGACGCGAAACATCGGCCTTGTCACTGACCTGCGCGAGCGTCCGCATGTCCTCGGGGACCGTGACCTCCTCGTCATGGCGGTGCGCAACCTTGTCGACAACGCCGTCGCCTACTCCGACGAAGGCTCCCGGGTCACCGTTTCCGTCACCGAACACGACCGCGTCGTGTCCATTGCCGTGCTTGACCAAGGCATCGGCATCGACGAAAAAGAGCAGGACCGCATCTTCGAGCGCTTCTATCGGACCGATCCCGCGCGCGCCCGCGAGACCGGTGGCACCGGCCTTGGCCTCAGCATCGTCAAGCACGTCGCGATCCAGCACGGTGGCGCCGTGACCGTGTGGTCCCGCCCCAACGTCGGCTCCACCTTCACTCTTTCTCTTCCTGCTTTCACGGAGGCACCATGAGCGAGCACGTGCTTGTTGTCGAAGACGAGGAGTCGTATCGCGACTCGCTCCGCCACATCTTTGAGCGGGAGGGCTTCCGCGTCACGTTGGCGGCGACCGGCAAGGAGGGCCTGGAGGCCTTCGAGCGCCACGGTGCCGACATCATTTTGCTTGACCTCATGCTCCCGGAAGTCTCCGGCACTGAGGTATTCCGCACCATCCGGGCTCACTCCGCCGTGCCGATCATCATGGTGACGGCGCGTGACGATCAGATCGACCGCATCATCGGCCTCGAGCTTGGAGCCGACGACTATGTCACCAAGCCGTACAGCGGCCGGGAGCTCGTCGCGCGGGTGCGCAACGTGTTGCGTCGTTCGGCGGCTCACACGGATGTGCCCGACGCTGAGCCTGCGGTGGTCTCGGTGGCGGGCTTCACGATTGACCCTGAACGGCTCACCGTCACGCGCGACGGCGCAACCCAGTCGTTGCCGCCCAAAGAGTTCGCCCTGCTCCACCTCTTGGCATCGAATGCGGGGCGTGTTCTCACGCGCCAGGTCATCATCGACCGCGTATGGGGAGCCGATTATTTTGGCGACACGAAGACCCTCGACGTCCACATCAAGCGGCTGCGTGGTCGAATTGAAGACGAGCCGGCGCAGCCGCGCTTTGTCCAGACTGTTCGCGGCGTCGGCTACACCTTCGAGCCGTAGCCGCACGAGCGTCGGTCGGCCAGCGTGACCGAAACGTGACCGCCGTTCACCCAAGGTTTACCCCGAGTTCATGCTCTTCCCGGAATCTCGTTACTTTGCCTGCTTAGCGTGAAGCCATCCGGTGATCGCCGGGTTGTGTCAACACGTAAGGAATCTTCGTGAACATCGCACTT
>CAZRHL010000037.1:0-16234 GCA_964600005.1 uncultured Demequinaceae bacterium | reverse complement strand
CCACCTCATCCGCAACGCGATCGATCACGGCATTGAAGCGCCGAAGGTGCGCGAGTCCGTTGGCAAGTCGCCCACCGGTCTGCTCACGCTGCGCGCCTACCACCAGGGTGGTCAGGTTGTTGTCGAGATCAGCGATGACGGCAAGGGCATCGACGCCCAGGCTGTCGCGGCGAAGGCCGTTGAGCGTGGTCTGCGCACCCCGGCGCAGGTTGCCGACATGAGCACGCAGGACTTGCTCCACCTCGTCTTCCTGCCCGGCTTCTCCACGGCCGACCACGTGACGAACGTGTCTGGTCGCGGCGTCGGCATGGATGTCGTCAAGACCAAGGTCGAGGCGATCGGCGGTGTCGTGGACGTCCAGTCCACCCAGGGCCTTGGCACCACGTGGCGCCTGCGCATCCCGCTCACGCTCGCGATCATGCCCGCGCTCACCGTCGAATGCCACGGTGAGACGTACGCAATCCCGCAGGTCAACTTGCTCGAGCTGCTCGCAGTCGATGACAAGCAGACCGGCGTCGAGTACGTGGGCGAGGCCCCGGTGTACCGCCTCCGCGGTCAGCTGTTGCCGCTCGTCGACCTGCGCGACGTGCTCGGCTCGCCGACTCGTGAGTCGCTTGTCAGCGCTGTCATCGCCGTGGTGCAGGCCGATGGTGGACGCTTCGGCATCGTGGTCGACCAGGTGCGCAACACCGAAGAGATCGTGGCGAAGCCCATCGCGGCAGCCGTGAAGAACATCGGCCTCTACGCCGGTGCGACGCTGTTGGGCGATGGCTCTGTCGCCCTCATCCTCGACATCCCGGCGGTTGCTCGCCGCGCACTCGACACCGACCTCCAAGAGGCGGTCGCGAGCTCCCAGGTCGAGCACGTCACGTCCTCGGACACCGAGCCGATGCTCGTGGTCGGTGTGGGCGATGGCCGCCAGGTGGCGATGCCGCTCGGTGCTGTCACGCGACTCGAGCGCCTCTCGGTGTCGATCATCGAGCAGGTCGCCGGCTCGGCCGTCATGCAGTACCGCGGCCGCATCACACCGGTGGTCGACTTGGCTCGTCTGCTCGGCGACGGCGGCACGGACCGTGAGGAGCTTGCGGTCGTCGTGTGCACGCGAGGCGAGCGCACGGTGGCGCTTGTGGCCAACGAGGTTGTCGACATCGTCGAATGCGCCGTCTCGGACTTCTCGGATGTGTCTGGCTATGGCCTGCTTGGCTCGACGGTCATCAAGGAGCGCGTCACCGAGCTGCTCGACCTGCGCGCCGCCGTGACGTCTGCCGACGCGAACTTCTATGACGCGGAAGACGCCGAGCTCGTCGGCGCTGGATCGGAGTTCTGAGATGCAACACCAACTCGCGACTTTCAAGCTCGACAACCGTCTCTACGGCGTCGACGTCGAGCGAGTGCAGGAGGCCTTGCGCCTTCACAACCGCACGCGTGTGCCGCAGTCGCCCAAGGAGGTTGCCGGTCTCGTCAACCTCCGTGGTCAGGTGGTCTTGCTCGTTGACTTGCGCGCGCGCCTGGGGCGCGAGCCATATGCCGACGATGACGAGCCCATGATGGTGGTCGTCAAGGTGGACGGTGAGCCGGTGTCGCTGCTCGTCGACCAGGTGGGCGATGTGCTTGAGCTCGACGCCGATCAGTTCGGACCGCCGCCGCCGACGCTGGAGCCGGCTCTGCGGGATGTGGTGAGGGGTGTCTATTCACTCGAGGACGGCTTGCTGCTGTCCCTCGATGTGGATTTGGCCGCACAGGTCTGAAGGCCCCTTTATCCATCGGTCACCTGACCGATGGGACCCACATAGGGCACATGAGGTGCCCCCCAAGGAGACACGATGTCGAGACTGCGATTGATGGTCAGCGCGATGAAGCGCGTTCGCCTCCCTCGCATCACGGGCATCGGCATGAGGGGCATTCGCCTGGCTCGGCGCGATGACATTGGCATCCAGCGCAAGATCATGGTGGCGCTTGTCCTCATGGCCGTTCCCGCGGTGGGGGCGTCGGTGGCGGTGGTTGCGCTCGGCACAACTGCGGCGCAAGACACGCAGGCGATGGCTGACAGCCAGCGTGACGTGCTCCAGCCTGTGTCGAACTTGCGGACTCTCTACGCGCTTGAGCGCTTGAGCCTCGACCGCCTCGTCTTTGCGACGACGAGCTCGGACCACGCCGACGCTGTCTCGGAAGTGGCGTCGATCACGAACCAGATCAAGGAGACCACCGAGCATCTTGATCAGCAGGACATCGTCGCTTCCTCTCCGATGTGGAAGGAGCTGAAGGTTGCTCGGTCGGAATGGATGACGTTCCGCGATGGGACCCTCATGCCGCTTGCCGTCGACGGTGACCTTGAAGGCTTCGCCGAGGCGGAGGCGACCACGTCGGTGCGAGTGCGCAGCACGGTCGATGTCGCGCTCACCCAGTTCGAGACGAAGATGAACGAGCAGATCGCCGCTGACGTCGTTGCCGCTGAACAGAGCAGCCGCGAGGCGATGGTCGTCGTGTCCGTTCTCCTTGTTGTCGGCATCGCCGTGTCCATCGTGGTCGGTTGGATGGTCGCGCGGGGCGTGCGCAAGCGCGCTGCCGCGATGGGCACTGCCCTTGAGGCGATGGCGCACGGTGACCTCACGCACGACGCCGGGGTTCAGGGCCGTGACGAGATAGGCCAGATGGCGGAGCAGCTGAGGCGCGCACAGGGTCACCTCAAGGGTGTCCTCACTGACGTCGAGGAGGCTGCCGCGACGGTGGCAGCCGCGATCGAGGAGATGTCGGCCGCTGGACGCGAGGTGACCCAGGGCTCGCAGCAGACCGCCGCGAACGCTGGCCTTGTCGCGACTGCGGCAGATGAGGTGTCCCGCAACGTCAGCACGGTGACGCAGGGTGCGGAAGAGATGGATGTGTCGATCCAGGAGATCGCACACAACGCAAACGAGGCCGCACGAGTGGCCACGGAGGCCGCGCGCGTGGCGTCCGCGACCAACGAGATCGTCACGAAGCTGGGTCGTTCGAGCGAGGAGATCGGTGACGTCATCAAGGTCATCAGCACCATTGCGTCTCAGACAAATCTGCTTGCCCTCAACGCCACGATCGAGGCTGCCCGTGCAGGCGAGATGGGCCGTGGGTTCGCGGTTGTCGCCGGCGAGGTGAAGGACCTCGCCCAGGGCACCGCGACGGCCACCGAGGACATCGCCCACCGAGTCGAAGCGATTCAAGAGGACACCGAGTCTGCCGTGGCCGCCATCGCCCAGATCACCCAGATCATCGAGTCGATCAACCAGTTCCAGACCACCATTGCGGCTGCCGTCGAGGAGCAGACCGCGACGTCGACGGAGATGCGCCGCGGCGTCGCCATTGCGGCGGACGGCTCCGCCTCGATCGCCCAGTCCATCACTGACGTGGCCACCCAGACCGCGTCCTCCGTCGAGATCCTCACGTCCTTTGACGCCTCGATCGATCAGCTCTCGTCTTTGTCCCACACCCTGCGCTCACGCGTAGCTGAGTTCACGTTCTAGGCGGTACGCCATGTCCTCCATCAAGGTGCTTGTCGTCGACGACTCGATTGTGGTGCGCCGCATCGTGTCCGACGCTCTCGCCGAGGATCCCCGTATTGAAGTCGTCGGCGTCGCTCAGAACGGCTCGATCGCCCTCCACAAGGCCGCGGCCCTCAAGCCTGACCTCATCACCATGGACATTGAGATGCCGGTGATGGACGGCATCGATGCGGTGAATCAATTGCGCACTCGCGGCGACCGCATGCCCATCATCATGTTCTCGACGCTGACCTCGCACGGGGCGTCGGCAACGCTTGACGCCCTTGCGGCAGGGGCGACCGACTACGTGACGAAGCCCACGCACGTCGCGGACCCAGCTGAGGCGATCGGCGTCATCAAAGAACAGCTCCTGCCCAAGATCAAGGGTCTGTTCCGCGCCCCGAACGCGCGCAGCGAAGCTGCTCGGCTGCTGCCCACGCGGGGGCCGATCCAGACCCCGAAGGCCGTCGTCGTCGGCTCGTCGACCGGTGGCCCGGAGGCGCTGTCCAAGATGATCGCGGCCTTCGCCCATCCCCTCCCCGTGCCGATGCTCATCGTCCAGCACATGCCGCCGCTGTTCACCGCTCAACTTGCTGCTCGCCTTGATCGCACCGGACCGAACAAGGTGGTCGAGGCCAAGGGTGGCGAGGTGCTCAACCCCGGCACCATCTACATCGCTCCCGGCGACTTCCACATGGAAGTCAATGACCGGGCTGGACGCCCTCAGGCAGTGCTGAACCAGGGCCCGCAGGTGAACTTCTGCCGCCCAGCCGTGGACGTCCTCTTCAGGTCCGCGGCCGCCGTCTACGGCGGCAACCTCCTTGCTGTTGTGCTCACCGGCATGGGCTCTGACGGACGGGAGGGTGCGCGAGCGATTGTCGAGGCCGGCGGTCGCGTCATCGCGCAAGACGAAGCGACGTCAGTTGTGTGGGGCATGCCCGGCGCAGTGGCGACGGCCGGCCTTGCCCATGTACTTGTCCCCATCAGTGAGGTTGGCCCCACTATTGCTCGCACCATCACACCCCAATCGAGTCGTCGGGCGGTGACCGCGTGACGCTTACCGATGACGCTTTCGACTTCGTTGCGACGCTGGTCCGTCAGCGCAGTGCCATTCAGCTCGAACGCGGCAAGGAGTACCTTGTCGAGTCGCGCTTGGCACCGCTGGCCCGCACCGCTGGCGCGACTGATGTCGATTCCTATGTGCGCGCGCTGCGCAATGACGTGACAAAACACGATCTCGTGGTCGAGGCGCTCACCACGAACGAGACGTCGTGGTTCCGTGACGCAAACCCCTTCGCAGTGCTCCACACCACCGTGGTCCCCGAACTCGTCGGTCGTGGTCGCCGTGACTTCCGCATCTGGTCGGCGGCGTGCTCGAGCGGCCAAGAGCCGTACTCGATCGCGATGACCTTCTCAGAGCATTTCCCGGCATTGCGACCACAGATCATCGCGACCGACCTGTCGGAGCTCATGCTCGACCGTGGCCGTGCTGGCGAGTACACGCAGCTCGAGATCAACCGGGGCTTGCCCGCCCCCATGCTCGTCAAGTACTTCGAGCGCACTGGCGCCACGTTCCAGATCACGCCGAGCATCCGCAATCAGGTTCACTTCCGTCACCACAACTTGCTCGAACCGGCCCCTCTCGGGGGGCCATTCGACATCGTGTTCTTGAGAAACGTTCTCATCTACTTCGATGTCGAAACCAAGCGCGACGTCCTCCGCCGGGTGCGCATGTCGATGGCTCCTGACGGATATCTCTTTCTAGGTGCTGCCGAAACGACGATAGGTGTCGATGAGACATGGGAACGCATCCAAGTCGGCAATACGTCCATCTACAGGCCTCGAGAAGGGAAGACGCGATGAAAGCCCTCGTCATCGACGATTCGCGCGTGATGCGAAAGATCGTCGGGGGGATCTTGGTCGATGCTGGCTTCGAAGTTGTCGAAGCTGCAGACGGTCAAGAGGCGCTCGACCAGATGACCCTGAACGATGACATCACGCTGTGCTGCATCGACTGGAACATGCCCGTCATGTCGGGATTTGAGTTCGTCGTCGAGGTGCGCAAGCACGTGCAGTGGCGCGACGTGACGCTGATGATGATCACCACCGAGGGCGAACAGGGCCAGATTGTGCGCGCCCTTGCCGCTGGCGCCCACGAGTACGTCATCAAGCCTTTCACCCCTGAAGTGATTCTCGACAAGCTCCAGTTCCTCGGACTGGTCGAAATGAAGGAGACGGTATGACGAGCGCCGCAACGTGGGAGCCGCTCACCGGAATGGATCCCGTGATGACCATCGCGCAGGACCTGTTCACCACGATGATCGACGGCGAGCCCGGGCACTTGTCACCGTGGCTGGGTGACACTCCCGTGCTTGAAGACCCCCGCTACGCATGGGTGGACGTCGACGGACCCGTCGTGACGCGAGTGATGCTGATGGCAGGTCGCGCCACTGGCGAGAACCTCACGCGCGCGCTGCTCGCGATGGACGCTGACGAGCCCGTCTCCGATGCCGACTTCGCCGATGCGGTTGGTGAGATCGCCAACGTCGTCGGCGGCAACGTGAAGTCGCTCGTGACGAACCCCGGTGCGTTGTCGCTGCCGGTTGTGGGCCGAGACGAGCCCGACAACTCGAGTGCAATGCGCATCATGGCAACGTACTTTGGATGGAAGGGCGCGCCTTTGGGCGTCAGCCTGTGGGCATTGACCTAGGAAACGCGGGCCCTCAGCCCCGACGGACCAAGGAAGAAGGTGATGGACATGAAGGTCGTAGTCGCCGATGACAGCCGTGTGATGCGGCAGATCGTGATCCGCACGCTCCGGCAAGCGGGCTACGACTGGTGGGAGATCGAAGAGGCGGAGAACGGCGCTGATGCCCTCACGAAGATCCGTGAGATTCAGCCGGACTTCGTCCTCTCGGACTGGAACATGCCGGAGATGACCGGCATCGAACTGCTGCGCAACCTGCGTGGCGAAGGCAACCAGACCCCATTCGCGTTCGTGACGTCGGAAGGATCGGAGTCGATGCGCTCGCAGGCTGAGCAGGCCGGCGCGTTGTTCCTCATCTCCAAGCCGTTCACGGCCGACGTGTTCCGTGACACCATCGACCCCTTCATCGCATGAACGCCGACGCTCTGAAGCCGACGCCGGTGCCCTCGGCGTTCGAGATCCGCGAGATATTCCAGGGCTTGCTCGGCCGTGAGGTCACCTGGGAGGGCACGAGCCACCACGTCGATCCACTCGATGGAGCGGTATGCGGGGTCTACACCGATGACTTCGGGAACCTCGCCGCCATCATCTTGGCGGACGTTCCCCTCGTTGCATGGGCGGGATCTGCCATTGCGCTCTTGCCGATCGCCAGCGCCGAGAAGTCTGTCGAGGACAACCTCGTCACGCCCGGCCAGTTCGACAACTTCACGGAGATCCTCAACGTCGCCTCATCGATGTTCAACAAGCGCGATACTCCGCACCTGAAGCTGCACGAGACATATGCGCCACGCGAGACCCTTCCCGCCGATGCGGAGAAGTGGGTCTTCTTCCCGGCAAGCCGCATCGACGGCACGCTCTCGGTCCAGGGTTACGGCGAAGGCCGCATCTCCGTGGTGGTTGCCTACTGAGGAGATTGACCGCAGCTAGACCTTGTGAGGCTGGAACTCCCAGTGCCACGGCTCGCGCGGCACGTTCTCAATGAAGCCGTAGTTCTTCGCGTTCTGGCGCATCCACGCTTGTGCATTCGCATCGAGGGAAAGGTCGACAGCGAGTCCCCAGCCGTGCTGGCTCGTGCCCGGCTTTGCTGCGAGGCCGCCCTGTGAGTACAGGCCCTTCTCGTTGGCCACCTTGACCTGCGAGTCATAGGAGCGGTAGCCGTCCGTGATGCCGATGTGAATCCCGGCGGCCTTCGCATCGGCGAGCAGGCGATTGAGCTGTTCCGCTGCCGGCCCCCAGATGCGCTGGTTGGAACCGTTGATCGCACTGAGAGCGGACTCGGGGATGTGGCCGTTGCCGTAGCTCGCATATGCCTTCGGGATGCCGTTGGCATTGAGCAGCGCGGCCGCGTCTGCGAGCGAGGTGGTGGCGCCTTGATACGTGGCAAGGATGTCGGCGAACGAGGTGCCTGCCGGCAGGCCTTGAAGACCCGCGGCGGCCATGAGTGAAGCGGACGATGCGAGGGATCCGGTCGGACCCGTGACGGTCATCCCTGCTGAGGAGTTGGGATGCGTCGTCAACGAAGCGATGAGTTGATGGATCTGACCGATGCGGTTGTCGATAGCAGTCACTGTCTCCACGCGGCCTCCTCTCGCACTGTCCAACGCCCCATCGTCCGCAAGGCGCGATGCGTGAGGAAGCGCGCATCTCGTGTGGAAAATGCCACCGGAACCCGCGTCTGGACGCTGCGCTGCGGCATATTGCTCTTTCGTGACAGGGGCGAGCCGCGTGCTAGTCTTGCTCGGCGCGCGCGAGTGGCGGAACGGCAGACGCGCTGGCTTCAGGTGCCAGTGTCCGAAAGGGCGTGGGGGTTCAAATCCCCCCTCGCGCACCAGCAGAAAGGCCCCGAGAGATCGGGGCCTTTCCCCGTTTCGGGGCTGCGTCTAGCCCGAGCTCTGGACCCCGTCGACGTACACCCAGCGGCCATCGAGCCGCACAAACTCGCTCACCTCGCCCATCGTCTCGATCCCTTCGCCAGGCCGCGTGAACTGGGCGGTGAAGGTGACGGTGCCGGTGGCGTCGTCCGCTCCGCCTGCTTCCGTGGCACGGACCTCGAGGCCGAGCCATTCGGTGTCATCAAATCCAAGGGCCCGTGGCCGACGCTCGGGGTGCCAGGTGCGTAGCAGGTACGGCCCATCGCGGCGTACGTATGCGGTGTAGCGCGAGCGCATCAGCTGCTCGGCCGTGGTGGCGGGGCGCTCGTCACGGAGGATGGGACGGCAGCAGTCACTGAACTCGCGGCCGGTTCCGCAGGGACAAGAGGCACTCACTGTGGCACCACCGCCTTACGCTGCCGCGCTGAGGTCGCGAATCCACGCCCCGCCCTCTTTGTGGAAACCTGCCTTGCGCAAGTACTCCGTGTCGGTGGTGGCGTGCGGCGCTACCCGGGCGCGCCGAATGCCGGCGGAGGGAAGAGCGTCGGACTCGCTGTAGACAAACTTGCCCGGACCAAAATCTCTGAAGCGCGGCTTCACCCAGTCGAGCTCGATGTCCGCCGTGCCGTCCTCTTCCCGGCGAGCGGCGACAACCCCCACCGCCTCGTCACCGCGCACAATCAAGAAGGTGATGCGAGCGTCGTCCACACTGTGAGCCGTGAAACCGGGCGCGAAGTGCGCAATGTCATCTGCGTGGACGTCGAGGAGGTGCTGGAGGTAGCGGTCCTCCGGGTCGAGCGGGACTACTTGGTACACATGCGGGTCGTTGGCCTCGCGGTAGAGCCGGCGAATCCAGTACACGCCGATGAAGAAGATCGCGGCATTCATCGCGGCAAAGGGCCACACTTCGATGACGGCGTTGTAGACCGTTGCAATGAGCGAGCCGATCATGTTCATCCACCGGAAGCGCAGCACGCGGGCCTGCATGAGTGAGAGGACAACGAGGCCGGAGCCCACCCAGCCGATAATCTCCAGAACGGTTTGCACTCATCAAGGGTACGTTGCGCCACGTACCCTCAGTGGGTGGCTATCGATGCGGTGCGAGTGGATGTGTGGGTGTGGGCCGTCCGGCTCGCCAAGACCCGCTCTCAAGCCACAATCGCCTGCCGCGCGGGACATGTGCGCGTCAACGGCGCACGGGCCAAACCTGCCCAACTTGTGAGGCCAGGTGACCGTGTTGAGGTGCGGTCCGGCGGATGGCCGCGCATGGTGGAGGTACGTCAGCTCCTCCTCAAGCGAGTGGGCGCTGAGCCCGCTGCGGCCGCCTATGTCGACCACACCCCTCCGCGCCCGCCGCGCGAGATCTCTGCGCCGGTGGCGGTGCGTGATCGAGGCAGTGGGCGTCCTACTAAGAAGCAACGACGCCAGCTTGACCGGCTGCGAGGGCGGCCCTAGCGGGTACGAGCGCGCGGACCCGTTCTCAGGCCGTCGCGGGGGCGTGGCGCGATTAGGCTGTTCGCCATGCCCGTTCCTGCGACCGCCGACGTCGTGGTGGTGACGTACAACCCGGGTGCCACGATCGCGTCGTTCCTTGAATCGATTGCGAAGCAGGCCGGGGTGGCGAGCATCGCGGTGGTGGACAACGCATCGCGAGACGGGGCGGCGGCAGAGGCGGCTCAGAGCGCGGGGGTCACTTTCGTCGACACCGGCCGCAACGGCGGCTACGGCTTTGGCGCCAATCGCGGAGCAGAGGTCGGTACCGCCCCGTGGATCCTCATCTCCAACGCTGACATCGTGGTGGATGACGGCGCACTGGAGCGTCTCATTGAGGTGGGAGAGGCCGACGCCAGCATTGGCATCGTCGGCCCCCACATTCGCGAGCTCGACGGCTCGACGTACCCCTCGGCCCGCCCCCTGCCGACGTTTGTGCTCGGCACGGGGCACGCACTCTTTGGCCGGGTGTGGCCGTCGAACCCATGGACCCGCCGCTACCGCATCACTCTCGATCCGGCCAGAGGCAATGTCCCGGCAGGGTGGCTATCAGGCGCCTGTTTCCTCATCCGCCGGGAGGCGTGGGAGCGGGTGGGCGGCTTTGACGAGGGCTTCTTCATGTTCTTTGAAGACGTCGACTTGGGCCGACGCGTGGGCGAAGCGGGTTACCGCTCCGTGTGGACACCCCGGGCTGGAGTGACGCACATTGGTGGTCACAGTTATCGCTCGGATCCGGCCCCGATGCTCAAGGCTCATCACGACTCTGCCCGCCGCTACGTGTCCCAGGTGTATCCGCACTGGTGGCAGGCACCGATTCGCGCGATGGTGGCGGCCGGGCTAGCGATGCGTCAGCGCAGCGAGATTGCGGCCGCGCGCAGCGAGGCTGGTACTCAGGCAGACTAGGGCCCATGCGAGGCATCATTCTTGCCGGTGGATCCGGTACCCGACTGCACCCCATCACTCTCGGCGTCAGCAAGCAGCTGGTCCCGGTGTATGACAAGCCGATGATCTACTACCCGCTGTCGACGCTGATCTTGGCGGGCATTCGTGACGTATTGGTCATCACCACCCCGCATGACGCACCGCAGTTCGAACGGCTCCTCGGTGACGGCTCGCAGTTCGGCATCTCGATCAGCTTTGCGGTCCAGCACGAGCCCAATGGCCTCGCGCAAGCGTTCGTCATCGGCGCCGACCACGTGGGCAGTGATCACGCGGCGCTCGTGCTCGGCGACAACATCTTCTACGGCCCAGGTCTTGGCTCGACTCTCCAGCGCTTCAACCAGGTGGACGGCGCGGCCGTCTTCGCCTACCGCGTCGCGGACCCGACCGCCTACGGCGTTGTCGAGTTCGACAGCGAGGGCCGCGCGATCTCCCTTGAGGAGAAGCCCGTACAGCCCAAGTCGAACTACGCGGTCCCCGGCCTGTACTTCTACGACAACGACGTGGTGGAGATCGCCCGCAGTCTCAAGCCCTCCGCACGCGGAGAGTATGAGATCACGGACGTCAACCGCCACTACCTCGAGGCCGGCAAGCTGCACGTGGGCGTGCTCCAGCGCGGCACGGCGTGGCTCGATACGGGAACGTTCGACTCGCTCATCGATGCGTCACAGTTTGTCCAGACCGTCGTCCACCGCCAAGGCCTCAGCATCGGCTCCCCGGAAGAGGTGGCGTGGCGTCAGGGCTTCCTCAGCGACGACGAGCTCCGAGTGCGCGCCGAGGCGCTGACAAAGTCGGGCTACGGCAGCTACCTGCTCAAGGTGCTAGACGAAGGCAAGTAGGGCCTTCAAGCCTCTAGGATCCGGTGCTTTCTAGCTCACAATGTCGGCCAAGACCTCTGCGGAGGCCGTCTGCCACCGCTCGTCCCACGGGCCGATTCCCGCGATCCCGAGCGCCTCGTGCGCATCGTGGCCCAAAACCGACCAGGCGGGGCGAGGAGCAGGTCGCGGGAACTTGTCCGACGTCGTGGGCTCGACCGCTCCCGATAGCCCTGCCGACGCGATAATCGCCGTGGCGAAATCGAACCACGAGCACTTTCCTGCCGATGTCGCGTGATAGATCCCGGCAGGGGCGTCCGCTTCGAGAAGCCTCACGATGAAGGCAGATACGTCGCGAGTCCACGTCGGTTGGCCGATCTGGTCGTCAACAACGCTGATCGATCCACGTTCGGAGACGAGGCGAGCAATCGTCTTGGGAAAGCACGGCCCGCCGCGTCCGTAGAGCCACGCAGTGCGGACCACCAAGGCATCGGCCCCGGAGGCGCGCACGGCCTGCTCGCCAGCGGCCTTGGTGCGCCCATACGCACCGGCCGGGTTGGGCTCAGCATCTTCGGAGTACGGCTCGCTCGCATCGCCGGCGAATACGTAGTCGGTGGAGATGTGAACAAGACGGGCGCCGTGACGCGCACACGCCTCGGCGAGATTTCCAGCGCCGGTCGCATTGATCTCGAAGGCGGTGCCTTCATCCTCTTCTGCAGCGTCAACAGCCGTATAGGCGGCGCAGTTGATGACAACGTCAACATCAGCAACCGTCTTGTCAACGGCGCTGGCATCGCAAATGTCGAGTTGATCGCGGTCAACAAGGAGCAGATCCGTGACGCCAGCGTCACGGAGTGAGTCGACAAGGTCGGTAGCAAGCATGCCGTTGCTACCGGTCACGAGTACGCGCGCATGTGAGAGGGACACGCTGTCAAGGCTAGCCGCCGCATTAGGCTGGTTGAGAATCACAACGGTGCGCAAGGAGTTCAAGGTGGACGTTCGAGAACTGTCGATCGCAGGCGCGTGGGAGATCACGCCGCGCCAGTTTGGTGACGATCGCGGTGTCTTCCTCGAGTGGTTCAAAGAGGCGCCCTTCGCGGAGCACGCCGGTCACGCGCTCAACCTTGCGCAGGCGAACCTTTCAGTCTCCGCCGCAGGCGTGGTGCGCGGCATCCACTTCGCCGATGTTCCACCCGGCCAGGCCAAGTACGTCACCTGTCCCGCGGGCGCGGTGCTCGATGTCGTGGTCGACATCCGTGTGGGCTCACCGACGTTTGGGCAATGGGACGCGGTGCTTCTCGATGATGTCGACCGCAGGGCGATTTACCTCAGCGAAGGATTGGGTCATGCCTTCATGTCGCTTGAGGATGGATCGACGGTGGTCTACCTCTGCTCGGAGGGCTACAACCCCACAGGCGAGCACGGTGTCCACCCGCTCGATGCGGAGATTGGCATCGAGTGGCCCACCACGGCGCGGGATGGTTCACCGCTTTCCCCGTTGCTGAGCCCCAAGGACCAGGCGGCGCCGACGCTGAGCGAAGCACAGGCGTCGGGTCTCCTTCCCCTCTTCGACACGGTGGAGGCGTACGTCGCGGCGTTGCGCGCCGGGGCCAAGCACGACTGAATGCGCCGCTGGCTCCTCACGTAGGATGACGGCGGTTCCGCATCAGCGGACGTAGACGTGAGAAGGCGTGTGATGAAGGTATTGGTGACCGGCGGCGCCGGCTTCATTGGCTCCAACTTTGTGCGGCTGACGCTTGAGGAGCGGCCTGACACCTCGGTGACGGTGCTCGATGCCCTCACCTACGCGGGTAATGAGGCGTCACTTCCCGATGACGAGCGCGTTGTGCTCGTCAAAGGTGACGTGGCCGAGCAGGAGCTTGTTCACGACATCGTTGCTGAGCACGACCTCGTGGTGCACTTCGCCGCCGAGAGTCACAACGACAACTCTCTCGACAATCCGTGGCCGTTCATCCAGTCGAACATCATCGGCACGTACCAACTGCTTGAGGCGGTGCGCCGTCACGGGAAGAAGCTCCACCACATCTCCACTGACGAGGTGTACGGCGACCTTGAGCTCGACGATCCCGCCAAGTTCACCCCGGAGACCCCGTACAACCCATCGTCGCCATATTCAGCCTCCAAAGCGTCGTCCGACATGCTCGTGCGCGCCTGGGTGCGTTCCTTCAAGATCGACGCGACCATCTCGAACTGCTCGAACAATTACGGTCCCGCGCAGCACGTCGAGAAGTTCATTCCCCGCCAGATCACCAACATTCTTGACGGTGTGCGACCCAAGCTCTACGGCACCGGCGAGAACGTCCGTGACTGGATTCACGTGGACGACCACAACCGTGCGGTGTGGACCATCATCGACAAGGGCCGCCCGGGCGAGACGTACCTCATTGGTGCTGATGGCGAGATGGACAATAAGTCCGTCATCGAGATGATCCTTGAGCAGATGGGTCAGGAGCACGACGCATACGACCACGTGAACGACCGCCCGGGCCACGACCTCCGCTACGCGATCGATGCGACGCGACTGCGTGAAGAACTTGGCTGGGAGCCGCTCTATAAGGACTTCGCCTCGGGGCTCGCCGCCACCATTAATTGGTACCGGAGCAACGAGCCGTGGTGGCGCGCGAAGAAGCGCGAGACGGAACTGCGGTACGAGCGCCTGGGCCGTTAGGTCGCGACGCGCAAGAGAAGTTCGGCGTAGCCGCGGGCGACGTTCTCCACATCGAAGGCGATCGCGCGCTCACGCGTAATCGACACTATCTTTTGACGATGTCTCGCATGGTATGTAGGTTCAATGGTGCACGGGAATTATCAATTGGTTCTGGAGTGGGGACAGCATCGTGAATCGAATCTGGCGCAATACGAGGATCGCACTAGCGACCGGGGCAATCATTTTTCTATCGTCGACGCCCGCCTCTGCGGCGACGTCGAGTTGGTATTGGTCCAATCAGAGTCATGTGAACGTTGGCAATTGTTGGCTCACCATGCAAATCGCGGATAATAACGTCACCGTTATCGAAGAGGGCAGCAGTGGTTGCCCGGGTCTCGTGTACGCGCAGGCGAAATGGACAAACGGCCAAAGCACGTACAACTCATCGTGGAGTTGGGGTTCCGAGGTTGCAGTTGCTGGCCAGTTCCTGTCGGTTGCGGTTCGGGGACAGCACTCATAGTTGACGTGAGATTTTCATGTGCTCGCGACTATCGGCGAACGGCCGCTTTATCCATGCTGACCGTCATCGGGTGCGCGACGTTGGCGTTATCCAGTTGCTCGTCTGAGTCATTGGCGCAAGAGTCGGCGAAGCAGGATTTTGCTTTCATGATAGAGGAATTGATTCAGAGTGCCGAGGACGGCGGCGCTGGTGACGAGCAGTTGGCGATCCTGCGCAATGCGCAGGCGACGGGTTTCGTGTCAATCGAAGACGCACGGATGGCGGCACGTGCCATGGTCGAGTGTGTTAAGGACGCGGGGTCTGACGCGTTCGTCGCCGATCAGACGATGGAATCGGGGATCGTTGTGCCCGTCTACAACTACTTGGCAGACACTCCCCAACAACAAGCGATCGGCGACGCATGCGACACGCGGGAAGCTTTTTGGGTGAATGGGGCTTACCAAATGCAGCCCAGGTCTCTTGAGATGAACGACGCCTATCTCGAACGGCAGGCGCCGGTTGTGCGAAGTTGTCTCGAGAGGGAGGGCTATGAACTCGACGAGGACATGGGTACACGCGAGGTGTTGCGACGAGCAGCAGAGGTGAGCATCGACACCGGGTCCGCGGTCGACTGCCTCTCGGAGGCGCATATCACTGGTTTCTAGATAGCAGCGCCAATGAGCCGTGGTGGCGCGCTAAGAAGCGCGAGACGGAACTGCGCTACGAGCGCTTGGGCCGTTAGGTCGCCACGCGCAGGAGGAGCTCAGCGTAACCGCGCGCGACGTTTTCCACATCGAACGTGATCGCGCGCTCGCGTGCGCGCGCACCAAGGCGCTCGGCGGCTTGGCGATCAGTGAGCAGGCCCTCGAGCGCCGCCGCGAGAGCCTGACTGTCGCCGCTGGCCACCACGAGCCCGGAATCTCCGTCCACTACGGCGTCGGCGAGGCCGGGCAAGTCTGACACCACCACCGCGCAACCGGCCGCCATCGCCTCAAGGAGCGCCACGGGTAGCCCGTCTTGATCACCGCTCGCGGCGCGCACCGATGGGAAGATCGCCACGTCCGCCGCAGCGTCGGCCGCGGCGAGCTCGGCCCGTGACAGTTGGCCCACAAAGGTGACGGGCAGCCCGGCAGCGGCACTTTCAAGCGCTCCGCGCAACGGTCCGTCACCCACGATGGTGAGATGCCACTGGGCGGCGTTAACTGACCTGAGCGCCTCGAGCAGAACCCCAAAGCCCTTTTTCTCCACGAGCCGACCGACGGCGAGGAGTTCCGTGGAGGTGCTCCGGGCGCGGGGGGCGGCATCCGCCGCAGCGGCGAATGCCTTCGTTTCCGCGCCCATCGGCATCACGTGCGTGGTGTCTGGGTGAGCACCGAGCGCGATTGCCCGCTCGCGCATGTCCTCGCTCATCACGGTGACGGCGGCGGCGCGACGCAGCACGCGGCGCTTGAGCCACCGCGACAGCGGATCGTTGAGCGCGTAGAGATCGCCGCCCAGAGTGGTGACGATCATCGGAACGCGCGGCGCTGCCATACGCGCCACGATCCCCTGCGGAATGATCCAGTGCGCGTGAATTGCGGCGGGCTTGTGGTGGCGCACCGCGCGGCGCATCGCAAAAAACTGTGCGGTGAGGAGGAATGGGACCTGCACCAAGCGGCTCTTGCGGGAGCGGACGTGCTCCAGAATCGCACCGTCGGCAAGGTCTTCCCACCGGCGCCAGAAGAAGCGATAA
>CAZRHL010000036.1:320-16324 GCA_964600005.1 uncultured Demequinaceae bacterium | reverse complement strand
ATGGCCGGTGGTCTCGGCGGTGTCTCGTCGAACACGGCCTACATCGAGTCCGCCTCGGGTGTGGGTGACGGTGCGCGCACCGGTCTCGCCTCCGTGGTGACCGGCCTTGCGTTCCTCGTGACGATGTTCATCACGCCCATCGCGCAGGTGATCCCCTACGAGGCCGCCACGCCGGTGCTCGTCATCGTGGGTCTCATGATGCTCTCGGGCGCGATCGGCATTGACTGGAAGGACTACCGCATTGCGGTTCCGGCCTTCCTCACGATCGTCATCATGCCGTTCGGCTACTCGATCGCCGCGGGCATCGGCGTCGGTGCGATCGCCTACGTGGTGATCAACGCCGTCACCGGCAAGCGCAAGGACATCAAGCCGCTCATGTGGGTCACCGCGCTTGCGTTCGTGATCTACTTCATGATCCCCGCCCTCAAGGCGTGGTTCAACATCAGCTAAGTCTCATCGACCGCTCGAGCGGGCGTCGTCCGGCAACCCGGGTGGCGCCCGCTCGGCGTTTCTGCGCCCGCCCGCCGGCCCCAGCCCTCAGCGTCGGCCCAACCTGAAGACGACGAACCGCTGACGCCCCTTCCCGAGGTTTTGAACCGCTCGTTTGCCCGACGCGCCGCGCACCCGGGTGCGAACGCGTCAACTCCCGGCGTGTTGCGGTCGTGAGCGGTTCGGAGCGTTCAGGGGAGGGGGTGAGCGGTTCGCAGCTTAGGTGGCGGGGCCTGTGGTGGTGCCGACGCGCATCTCGAGCGGGAGCTTGAGCACCGGGGCTGCGGCGCCGTCGAGAACATCGCGCACTGCTTGCGCGATGAGGTGGCCCTTCGCGGGGGCATCCTGCAGCACCGTCGTCAACTGCTCGGGCTCGAGCCAGGCGAGGTCGATGCCGTCAAAGCCGGTGATCGAGACATCTTCGGGGACCCGGAGGCCGCGCTCGCGAGCGGCGAGGACGGCGCCAGCGGCGAGAAGGTCCGACTGGCACACGAGCGCCGTGGGCCTCGACTCATGCGCGAGAGCGAGATGTCCCGCATTGATGCCCTCCTGGAGCGCTGACGTGCGGGACTCGACGATGACGCATGGTTCGATGCCGGCATCGGCAAATGCCCGGAGACGGTTCTTGGTGGGGGTCCACAGCGTGCCGCTCAACATGTCATCGGTGACAACGGCGGTCTCGCGATCCGAGTTGCGCGGAAGTGTGATGGTGCCAATGCGCTTGTGCCCAAGTGACACGAGGTGCTCGATGAGCTCGCGGGTTGCCGCCGTGTCGTCGATGGTGATGGACGCGGCGCCAGGTGCCATGCCTTCGACGATCGCGACGGGAACGCCGCGCTTGGCGAGGATCTCGAGTGCGGGCTCGTCGTGATCGCGGACGCGCATGACGACGGCGGCGTCCATGGGCGCGGTGTCGAGCAGTGTGGGCTCGGTGGGCTCCGGCGGCGGCGATGGCAGCCACAGGACGCCAAGGCCCATCTCGCCAAGGTCGCCGATGAGCGCGTCGAGCACCCCGAGCGTGAAGGGATCGCGCAGCGCCAATTGGAGACGGTCGTGGACCACGAGGCCGACGATGTGGGTGCGTCCCGAGCGCAGCGCCCGCGCCTGCGGTGAGGGGCCTGAATAGCCGAGTTCTTCCGCAGCGCGCTCGACGCGCGCCTTCATGTCGGGAGAGATGGGTCCTGCACCGGAGTACGTGAGGGAGACAGTCGACACGGACACGCCGGCGCGGGCCGCGACGTCGGCCATCGTTGGCCGCCGACCTGCGCTCATGTGTGCTCCCCGTTCCGGTCCCACGAGGGGGACCATCGCCGTGCGCTCAGCGTAGCGAGCCCATGATACCCTTCTTTCGAAACGTTTCGAATTATCTCCCGGGGCAACGCGCCGTACGCGACCTCGTTGGGACAGGACACCATGGTTCCCTCTTTCGGCATGGCGCCGACCACTCGGCCCACCCCTGCGCGTGTGCGCACTGCGCGCTTCACGCTGCTCGGCCTCTTTGCCCTGCTAGGGATGCTCGTCACCACGTTCCTGTCGCGCATGCCAAGTTTGCGCGACCTCATGGAGGTCACCCCCGCGGGGCTCGCTCTCCTCATCTTGTCCGGCGCGGTCGGCGCGCTCGCTGCGCTCGTTGTCGCCGGGTGGTCGACGGCTCGCTTCGGCACCCGCGCGGTGCTGTGGTGGAGCGGATTCGGCTACATGGCCGCGCTCGCCTTGACCGGTCTTGGCGCTGAGCTCAGCTCGAAGCCGCTGTTCGCCAGCTCTTACTTCTTTGTCAGCTTCACCTTCGCTCTTGCCAATGTGGCGATCAATGCGGAGGCGGCGGAGGTCGAACGTCGCCACGGCCGCTCGATCATGCCGCAGTTCCACGCTGGCTTCTCGGTTGGCATGGGGCTGGGCCTTGCCGTGGGCGCGGCGGCATCGCATTGGCATCTCGCTGTCGGGTGGCACTTCGCAGCCGTCGGCGTCTTCACCGCCGTGACCCGCGCCATCCTCATTCCATTCGCGGTCCTCGACGGCACCCCCGATCCCCGGGTCGCATCGGCCTCCTTGGGCGGCCCGTTCGCCACGGCAGGCGAGGAGTACAAGAACCGCCGCGTGCTGCTCATCGGCGCGATCGTCTTTGCCGCGGCCATGACGGAGATGATCGCCGCGCAGTGGCTTGCGCTGTCGATCGTCGACGACTTCGGTGGCCGCGAGGCCCAGGGCGACATCGTGTACTGGGTGTTCGTTGCCGCGATGTTCTCCGTCCGGATGGGCGGCTCGGGCATCATCGACCGGATCGGTCGGGTCAAGACGCTGCGCATCTCGTCGGTGGTCGCGGCGATCGGCGTATCCCTCTACGCCTTCACGCCCACTGTCTGGCTTGTGCCCCTCGCCGTCATCCTGTGGGGAGCGGGTGCTGCCCTCAACTACCCGATCGGCTTCTCCGCTGCGGCCGACGACCCGAAGCGCGCTGCCGCTCGCGTCGCCGCGGTGTCCTCCTTCAGCACGGTCGCGGGCCTCCTCGTGCCACAGATCGTGGGAAACCTCGGTGCCGTGGTGGCGCTGCGTCACGCGATGCTTCTCGTCCTCATCGGCTCGGTCGTGTCCTTTGTGCTCGCCCGCGCCGTCCGCACCGATGCACGCCTGTTCCGTTCACGCCGCTCGCAAGTGCGCGAGGTGGGCGCCAACGTGCTGAGCCTCAAGGCCAAGCGAGCCCAGCGAGGCGAGGCCGAGGTGATCGACGCCGCCGGCCAGACCTTCCCGGTCCAACAGCAAGACGAGGAGCCGGGGCTACCCTGAGACCATGACGTCGCTCGCCGATCTCACCACCATGCGGGTCGGCGGACCCATTGCGAACCTGCTCGAGACCGGCAGTGATGCCGAGCTCATCGACGCAGTCCGCGGGGCCGACGCTCATGGCACACCGCTGCTCGTCCTCGGCGGGGGCTCCAACCTGCTGGCAAGCGATGCCGGCTTTGACGGCATTGTGGTCCGCGACGCGCGCCGCGACGTTGACGCCGACGTCACCCTCGTCAACGACGGCGCCTGCGGAGGGCTCACCATCACAGCCGCTGCCGGCGTGTCCTGGGACGCGCTTGTCGAGCGCGCCGTCGCCGCGCAGTGGTCGGGCTTCGAGGCGATGTCGGGCATTCCCGGCTCGGTGGGGGCGACGCCGGTCCAGAACGTGGGCGCGTATGGCGCCGAGGTGGCCGACGTCATCGCCCAGGTGCGGACCTGGGATCGCCACCGCAGTGAGGTGCGCACGCTTCCGCTGATGTCATGCGGATTCTCGTATCGCAGCTCGGTCTTCAAGCGCTCGATGAGCGGCAAGGACGAGGACGGCCGCGTGTGGGTGCCGACGCCCCGGTACGTCATTCTGTCCGTCACCTTCCACGTGCGGATGGCGTCGCTTTCTGCGCCGATTCGCTACGCCCAGCTGGCGCAGGCGCTCGGGGCAGACGAGGGTGCGCGGGTGCCGATCATTGACGTGCGCGAGGCGGTGCTTGCATTGCGCCGCTCCAAGGCCATGGTCCTCGACGCCGCGGATCACGACACGTGGAGCGCGGGCTCCTTCTTCACCAACCCGATCGTTGGCCCTGCCACAGCGGCGTCGCTGCCGACGGAGGCGCCGCGCTTCCCGCCCGGCCCCCATGCTCCGGCGGGCTCGGTGAAGGTGAGCGCCGCCTGGCTCATTGAGCACGCGGGCTTTGGCAAGGGCTTCGCCATTGCGGCCGACGCTCCGGCTTCTCTGTCGACCAAGCACACCTTGGCGCTGACGAACAGGGGCGGTGCGAAGGCGGACGACATCGTCGCCTTGGCGCGGGCCATCAAGGCAGGCGTGCGCGAGCGTTTCGGGATCGAGCTGGTGCCCGAGCCCGTCACCTTGGGGGTCAACCTCTAGACATGCAGAAGGGCCCGGACCTCATGGTCCGGGCCCTTCTGCTTTGCTGTGTTGGCTAGCCGTCGGCAGCAATCGCCTTGAGGATGTCGAGCCGCGATGCCCGCCACGCGGGCCACACGGCGGCGAGCACACCGGCAATCATCGACAGCACGGTGTAGATCGCGATCCACACCCACGGGATCACGACACGCTCGAAGCCGAAGTTCGAGAGTGCGTCGACAAGTGCGGCGCCAAGACCGACACCGAGGACGATGCCGAGCAGGGTGCCGAACACGGCCATCACCACAGATTCGAGAGTGATCATTCCCCACACAGCGCTGCGCTTGATGCCCACTGCGCGCAACAGGCCGATCTCGCGGGTGCGCTCGGTCACCGACAGGAGCAGCGTGTTGGCGACACCGAGGATGGCGATCACCAATGCGGCACCGAGCAGGGCCGAGATCACACCGATGAGCAGGGTGAGGACCTGATCGAAAAACTGCTCGATCTGGCTCGGCGACTGCGGCTGGACCAGCGGGTAGTCCTCGAGCAACGCGTCCTTGACAGCGTCGGAGGTCGCATCGACATCCGCGCCTTCGTCAAAGTCCACAAGGCCCTGGAGGATCTGCGGCTCGCTCGTCAGCTTGAGTCCCGTCTCCCATTCGACCATGAACGCTTGGTCGCCTTCGGTCGTGTAGAGACCGGTGACCGTGAGGGTGACGGGACCCTGGTCGCCTTCGATCGTGACCTCATCGCCCACCTCGACCCCAAGCTTCTGGATCGTCGGGTCGATGAAGACGCCGTCGCCAATGTCGCTCAGCGGACGGTCCGTGTTGAGCGGGAACAGCCCGTCGGTGATCGCCGCGTCAATGTACGTGACTGCGTAGGTGGACCCTTCGTACTCGGCGTTCGTGAAGCCAAGGCGGGCCACGGCGCGCACGCCGTCCACATCCGCGATGACATCCATCGCACCTTGGGGCACCGGCGCAGTTGTCGCCATGACGAGGAGCTCTGCCTCATTGCCCTTGAACTGGGAGGTGAAGGTGTCCTTGAGCGACTCGGTGAACGTCGCCACCAGTGCCAACAACATGACGCCGATCATGAGCGCGGCTGCCGTGTTGGCGGAGCGACGCGGTTCGCGCCGAATGTTGTTGGCGGCGAGCTTGCCGTTGACGCCCCACAGGCGCGACAGCACACCACGCAGACCGAAGGCCGCGGGGACGAGCACCTGGGCCGCGAGCAGCGTCACACCGAGCACGATGAGCACTGCGCCCGCCGCAACCCACCATTGCGGACCCTCGACCCCGCCGTACAGGCCGATGAAGATCGCGGCCAAGCCGGTGAGGGTGAAGGCGCCGCCGACGATGTTGCGCACGGTGAGGGGTTTCTTGCCTGCCGTGCCGGCTTCACGCAGCGCCTCCATGGGAGAGATGCGTGAGGCGTGGATGGCGGGCAGCGTTGCCGCGACAACGGTGATGAGCGTGCCGAGCAGGTAGCCCCACACGATCGCGTTGATGGGCAGGATGATGCTGCCGAGCAAGTCACCGGTGAACATCTCGACGAGGAACGAGCCGCCGAGTGCGAGCAAGTACCCGAGCCCGATGCCGATGGTCGATGCGACGATGCCGACGACGACCGCCTCGAGCAGGATCATCGTGCGGATCTGCTTGCCCTTTGCACCGATTGCGCGCAGCAGGCCGAGTTCACGGGTGCGCTGCGTGACGATGATGCGGAAAGTGTTGACGATGATGTACGCACCAACGAACAGGGCGATGAGACCAAAGACGAGAGCGAAGATGTTGACGTACTTCAGTGCCTCGTCGAGTTGATCAGTCTGTTCCTTGACCTTCGCCTCGGCAGAGATCGCACGCGTGTTCTCGGGCAGCACCTTCTGCACGGCGGCCGCGACCTCGTCGGGGTCGGCCCCGTCCGTGACCGTCGCCTCGATCGTGTCGTAACCGGTGAGGCCACCGCCGATGGCGCGGACCGTGTCCTCTGTCGTGTAGAGCAGCATCGCGGTCTGGAGGTCGTTGTTCTCGCCGAAGCGGATCGTGCCGACCACTGTCAGCTCCGTGACACCTTCAGGGCCGGCGACTTTGACGGTGTCGCCAAGGTCGATCTTGAGACGCTTGAACGTGTCGATGTCGACAGTCGTCTCATTCGTCGCTTCTGCCGTGCGGCCCTCGATGACGGTCGCACGGTCAACGTCAGGGTTGTCGGTCCAGTTGTAGATGAGCGTGGGCGGGCCGGGCAGCAGCGGAGCGTCGCCTTCCTTGTTGAGCAAGGTGCCCATCTCATAGCCGACGCCGGCCTCAGCCGACTCGATCCCGTCCACAGCGCGCACCGCCGCGAGGTCCTCGGCGGTGAAGAGACCGTCCTTCGACATCGGGTCGTAGTTGTCGTCCGCATTCGGATCGTGCTCGACGACGACGTCGACGGTCGAGTAGATGTCAGAGAACAGCTCATTGAATCCGCGCGAGAACGCGGATGTAAACGTGAAGGTGGCCGCAACGAGCGAGACACCCAGCGTCACCGCAACGGTGGTGAGGATGAGTCGCTTCGGGTTGTGGCGCACCGACTTCAGTGCGAGTCGAAACATGATGGATCAGTGCCCCATCTGCTTCATGCGGTCGAGCACGCGCTCAGCGGTCGGCTCGCGCATCTCGTCGACGATCTGGCCGTCCTCGAGGAAGAGGATGCGGTCGGCGTACGACGCTGCGGTCGGGTCATGCGTCACCATGACGATCGTCTGGCCGAACTCCTTGACGGCACGGCGCATGAAGCCGAGCAGCTCTGCACCCGACTTCGAGTCAAGGTTGCCCGAGGGCTCATCAGCGAAGATGATCTCGGGGCGCGATACGAGGGCTCGGGCGATAGCCACACGCTGCTGCTGACCACCCGAGAGCTGAGCAGGCAGGTGAGTGAGGCGGTTGCCGAGGCCGAGGATCGAGATGATCTCGTCGAACCACTCCTTGTCCACCTTGACGCCGGCGATGTCCATCGGAAGCGTGATGTTCTCGCGCGCGGTGAGCGACGGGATGAGGTTGAAGGCCTGGAAGATGAAGCCGATGTGATTGCGACGGATCTCGGTGATCTGGTTCTCGCTCAGGCCCGTGATGGTGACGTTCGCAATGGTCGACGTGCCCGCGGTCAAACGGTCGAGACCGGCGAGCGTGTGCAACAGCGTTGACTTGCCTGAGCCGGATGGGCCCATGATCGCGGTGAACTCGGAGCGGTTGATCGTGACCGAAACTCCTGCCAAGGCGCGCACGGCTGCTTCGCCGAGTCCGTAGTCCTTGTATCCATTTGTCATGGATGCCGCGATGGACGCGGTTGCGACCTCAGTGGTGGTCATGAGGATGCCTTTCCTGTTGTCATTTCTTTACGTCTCGAGTCTGGCCCTTGGCGCCCCTGGAGGGACATCGGCCGAGGGAACGGTTTCGCGGGGTCCTCCGCGGGGACGATGCCAGGGTTTCCCCCCAGCCCATGGGACGGGTCAACCCCGGGGGAGGACGATCCCAGAGTCGTATGCTTCGACCACAGCTTGAACGCGGTCGCGCACACCCAACTTAGTGAGAATATGCGACACATGCGTCTTGACCGTTGTGTTTGAGACGAAGAGCTCGGCGGCGATCTCTTGATTAGAGAGGCCCCGCGCCATGAGCTGGAGGACCTCGAGCTCGCGCTCCGACAGGTCGCCGACGGCCTCCGGCGATGGCACGTGAGCGTCGGCCTCATCCGCGGGGACGAGCTCGCTCGCCGCAGCTCCTCCCACAGCAGGAGCGGTGCCGGATCGGGTGAACTGCTCGATGACGCGCCGCGTCACCTCTGGCGCGAGGAGCGCCTCGCCCGAGGCGACCACGCGCACAGCATTGATGAGGCTGTCGCCGTCAGCACTCTTGAGAAGGAATCCCGACGCTCCGGCACGCAGGGCCCCGTAGAGGTACTCGTCATCGTCGAAGGTAGTGAGAATGACCACCTTGATGTCGGGATGGGCCTTGAGTATGGCTGCCGTTGCAGCGAGGCCATCCATCTCGGGCATCCGAATATCCATGAGGAGCACGTCGGGCTGTTGCTGGGCGGCAAGCTCGATCGCCGCTGCGCCCGTCGCCGCCTCGCAGCACACCTCGATGTCCTCGGCGCTTTCGAGGATCATTCGCAGGCCAACACGCACCATCTGCTGGTCATCGACGAGACCGACACGAATCACTGACTCTCCCCAGGTGTCACATCTGCACGCACCGTGTTGCGGCGTCGTCCAAATCTTCCCGCGCCCACTTGGTCATCGGAAACCGGAAGCATGGCCTCAACCCTGAATCCGCCTCCCTTGCGCGGTCCGTACGTGAAGTGGCCGCCCAGGAGCGACACCCGCTCGGCCATGCCGTCAAGGCCGTGGCCGCCCGACGACTGCGCCGCCTCCGAGATCGTGCCTCGGCCGTCGTCTTCGACGAGGATCGTGACGGCCGACGCTTTGCGGGTGATCTGAACAGATGCCGACGCTCCGGGCCCCGCGTACTTCAGGGCGTTCGTCAGTGCCTCCTGGACGATGCGGTACGTGCTGAGCTCGACGCCGGCGGGCACATGCGACGACCCGATGACGGTCAGCTGCACCGGAAGACCCGCTTCTTGAACGCTGTTGATAAGGGCGGGCAGTGTCGCCAAGGACGGCATGGGTGACAGCTCGGACGCATCGAGTTCGCGCTCACGGGCGCTGCGTGCAGGATCGCCCGCCTTGCGACCGGTTGCTTCAAGCTCGGAGGTGCGCAGCACGCCGATCATGCGCTGCATCTCGGTGAGGCCGCGCCGCCCCGCCTGTGAGATCGCGCCGAACATGTCGGCCACCTCGGGCTCCGACTTCGACAGGCGCAGCCTTGCGCCTTCGGCCTGCAAGGTCATCACCGTGATCTCGTGCGCCACCACGTCGTGAAGTTCCCGTGCGATCCGGGCCCGCTCCGCCCGCACAGCGTCGGCCGCGGCGTCGTGCGCCTCGAGCTCACGCTTCGCCGCCGCAAGCTCGAGCGCGGCCATCTCGAGGCGACGGCGTCTTTCAACCATTCCGAAGAACACGGGGATCGACACGACGAACATCCCGCCCAGGACGGCGCTGAGGGGGACCGTGTCATACGTGAAGTAGCCGATGAGAGTCCACAGCGTGATGAGGACACCCATGACTGCGGCGTTGACGATCGCACGAACCCGAGGCGCATACGCGCCCAGACCGTAGAACACAATGAAGAGGCACAGCGACAACATGAGGTCGGGATAGTTGAGCCCAACGACGGCGGCCCACATGCCAAAGGTGAGCCAGGCTGCGCAGGTGGGAAAGCGAGTGCGCCAGGCCATGGGGAGCACGCCAGCGATGATGAGCGCATATCCGCGAGCGTCGTATGGAGCGAAATCGGCGCCCTCGACAGTCGACGAGTCGAGAGCGGCATACGTCATGCCAAGGATGAGCAGGACCGCTGTCATCAGCAGGTCGCGCTTTGCAGGCCGCCACGATTCCACGGACTCAGGCTATCCGCGTCGCCGTCCCGGGCGCCTCGGCCAAGCGGATGACTGCGTCCGACGCGGGGATGAAGTCTCGCGCCCCTGTACCAGCAGGCACAGTGATGGGGAGTTTTCCCCATGCCGATGGGGAGTCCCGATTGTGTATCGTCTCCCACGGGACTTTTTGGGTGGTCAACGGAGGCAGATCGAGAAGGGGGACACCTGTGCCTGGACTGGCATGGTGGCGATCGCGCAAGGTGGCGACTACGTCAAGCGCGATCGTGGGCGCGGGCTTTGTCGGCCTTGCCATCGCTGCGGCACTCGATGACGGCTTGCCCACGGCGGACGTGGAACTTCACGACGGCGCCGTGTGGGTGACCAATGAGGCGACGCTCATGGTGGGGCGCCTCAACTATCCCTCCCGCATCCTTGATTCCTCTCTGCGCACCACCACGAGCTCCTTCGATGTCTTCCAAGAGGGTTCGCTCGTCCTTGTCCATGACTCCGCCAACAACATGGTGAGCGTTGTCGACCCCGCGATGGTCGCGTCGTCGGCCGATGTCACACTGCCGCGGGGCGCCGAGGTCGCGCTTGGCGACGGCATCGTCATCGTGGGAGAGCCCGAGCAGGGCCGGGTGTGGATCATGCGCTCCGCATGGCTTGCCTCCTTCGACAAGGATTCGGTGGAGCCGGCGATCACCCTTGGCCGCGAGGTCGCCGTCACAGTGACACCGGATGGGACGGGCTATGCCGTCTCCGCCGAGACCGGTCGCGCCGCGACGCTGTCGATCACCGTGGACGGCGAGATCGAGGTCAGTGAGACCTCCGCCGTCGATCTCGGCGAGACGAACAGCATCGAGCTCGCCGCCGTCGGCACCAAGCGCGTCCTGTGGGATGAGGACAACGGCTCCCTCGTGCTGTCATCGGGAAAGACCCACGACTTCCCCGCGGGTTCGCGCCTGCAGCAGACGTCCGGCGCTCGCGACGCGGTATCGATCGCGACGCCCTCGGCCCTTGTCCACGTCCCCCTGGACGGTGGCGAGCCTGAGGTGTGGGACCTTGGCACCACCGGCCGCCCCGCGGCGCCCGTGTCGATCAACGGCTGCACGTACTCCGCTTGGGCCGGTTCGGGTCTCTACGTGCGTGACTGCGAGGGCGAGGACTACGACGTCGAGCAAGAGATCGACGGCACCTTGCCGTCGTCCGCTTTCGAGTTCCGAGTCAACCGGGACGTCGTTGTGCTCAACGACTACGTCAACGGCACCTCGTTCCTCGTGGAAGAAGGTCTCGAGCGGGTGTCAAACTGGGAGGACCTCCTCCCGCCGCCGGACGAGGAGCGCCAGGAGGACACCCCTGACGATGAGCTCACCGACACGCTTCCCGACCGCGACGAGCTGAACACGCCTCCTGTCGCAGAGGATGACGCCTTTGGTGCCCGCGCCGGCCGCACCACTGTAATTCCCGTCGTCGACAACGACTACGACTACGACGGCGACGTGCTGACGGCCACCGTGGTCGACGCAACGGGAGTGCCCGGCCGCGTCGAGCAGATTCGCGGTGGCGCAGCGTTGCAGGTGTCTCTCGCTGGCGACGCCTCGGGACGCGCACAGTTCACCTACCGAGTGAGCGACGGTCGCGGTGGTGTCGACGATGCGACGGTCTCGATCGAGATCTCCGGTGAGGGCGACAACGAGCCGCCGGAGCCGCGCCGCCGATCGCGTCTGTCGCTCGAAGTGGGCGCGACCGCGACGTACAACGTCATCCCCGACTGGATTGACCCGGACGGAGACCTCCTCTTCCTTCGCGAGGCCCGCGGCAACGACATCGACCGCGTCGACTACACGCCTGATGGCCGCATCACGATCACCGCGAGCTCGCAAGTGCAGGGCTCACGCGAGATCGAGGTTGTCGTCTCGGATGGACGCACCGATGTCGAAGGGATCCTCAGCCTCGAGGTGCTTCCTGAAGGCACCAAGCCGCCGCTGACGAACTCCGACCACGTGGTCACCACCGTCGGCGCGCCCGTTGTCGTCTCGCCGCTGGGAAACGACATCTCTCGCTCCGCAAGGCCCATTCGTCTGGTGACCTTCAGCGAGGTCCGCAACGCGACTGTCGTCCCCGACTACGCTGCCGGCACCCTCACGTTCTCGTCGTCCAACGTCGGCACCTTCTACATCCAGTACGCCGTGACAGATGACAAGAACGAATCGTCGAATCTCATCCGTGTGGACGTGATCGAGAGCGTCGAGTCGAGCCTGCCGCCTATCGCGGTTGCGGACGTTGCGCTCGTCGCCCCCGGCGATGACGTGCTTGTAGACGTGCTCGCCAATGACATCGACCCAGCCGGTAGCGTGCTCGTGGTCCAGGGTGTTGACGTTCCTGCCGACTCAGGGGTGTCCGTCGCGGTGCTTGAGCACCATCTTGTGCGAGTGACGAACGTTGCTGGCATCACCGAGCCGGTGACGCTGCGCTATCGCGTCTCGAATGGTGCGTTCACCTCCGAGAGCGAGATCACGGTGATGCCGATCGAGCCGCCGTCTCGCTACCTCGCCCCGGTGGCTTATGACGACGAAGTGACGGTGCGCGTCGGCGACATCGCCTCGGTGGATGTCCTCGCCAACGACATCCACCCGTCCCAGCGTGACTTCTCTCTCGACGACCTTGCCGAGCCTGCAGTCGACCCCTCTTTCGCTGAGGTGTTCGTCTCAGAGGACCGCATCCGCATCAAGGCAGGCGCTGAGCCGGGTCAGGCGAAGGCGACGTACACGATCGTCGATGACCTCGGTCAGCGTGCAGCCGCGCAGGTGACGATCCGCATCGTCGGCGCAGAGGACGGCAACTCGGCGCCGCGACCTGCAGATGTGACGGCACGTGCACTCTCGGGCGGCTCCGTGCGCATCCCGATTCCGCTTGACGGTGTCGACCCCGACGGCGACTCGGTGACCTTGCTTGGAGCATCCGACGCTCCTCAGCTCGGCCGGGTGGTCCAGACGGGCCAGGACTGGCTCGTCTACGAGGCGTACACCGACGCACAGGGCACCGACCGCTTCACCTACACCGTGCGCGACGCCTTGGGTCTTGAAGCCCAGGCGACCGTGGTCGTCGGCGTGGCACCGCCAGAGTTCGTCAACCATGCGCCGATGTGCATGCGTGACGACGCGTCGGTGCGCCCGAAACACGCGATCAGCTACCCGGTGATGATCAACGACTCCGACCCCGATGCTGACCCGATGTCTCTGGTGACCGATGCCCTGACGGTGCCGGAGGGCATTGAGGCCTCGGTTGCAGGCGACCGCATCCTTGTCGAAGCAGCCGAAGAAGGCCTCTACACGATCATCTACACCGTCTCCGACGTCTACGGCTCCACCTCGACGTGCGCGCTTGCTGTCAACGTCGACCCCGAGACCCCGCTCGTCGCACCGATCGCCCGTGACGACCGGGTCGCGGCGGAAGACATCGAAGAGGACGGCACTGTCGTTGTCGATGTGCTCGACAACGATGAGGACCCCGATGGCGTCGCCTCCCACCTCGAGGTGACGGTCAATCCCCTCGACGGCACCGTTGGTGCGGGCGGCATGGTGACTCTCACGGCTGAGGCAGCCGCTCGCATCGTCACCTACACGATCACCGACGCCGACGGGCTCAGCGCATCCGCATTCATCCTGGTGCCCGGCCTTGGAGACATGCCTCCTGCGCTCATGGATGCGGCGCCGGTTGAGGTGACGAGCGGCGAGACGATCGACTTGCCCCTCGAGGACCTCGTCAAGACGTCGAATGGCAACCCCGCGATCATCACCGAGGCGGAGCGTGTCTTTGCAGCGCACGCGAACGGTGAACCGCTCGTCATCGACCAGACGACGCTGCAGTACACGTCAGCCGAGGGTTACTACGGCAAGGATGCGATCACCTTCCAGGTCACCGATGGCCGCACCATTGACGACCCCGCGGGCCACCGTGCCACGTTGACCTTGCCCCTCATCGTGCGCCCGGCCGAGAACGTCCCGCCGACCTTCCGCAACACGACTCTCACGATCACCGCAGGTGGTGCGGCAGGAACAGTCGACCTGTCAGTTCTTTCGGACGACGCCAACCCGGGTGACAAGGAGAAGCTCACGTGGGGCGTCGGCACCGGCAACCCAGCGGGCTTTGACGTGGACGTCGACGGTGCGATCGCGACGATTGCCGCTGAGCGGTCAGTTGCCGGCGCCGAATACGACGTCAACGTGTGGGTCTCGGATGGCGGCTCCGAGCGCGTGAACGGCGTGGTGAGGGTGACGGTGCTGGCTGCAAGCGACGTCGATGACGCCGGCGAGGAGATCCCGGCGGAGCTGCCGATCGCCAACGACGACGCGGTGCCGGACGCCCAGGCAGGCAAGCAGTCGGTCGTCAACGTGCTGCGAAATGACGTCAACCCGTACGTCGACAAGCCGCTCGACATCATCACGACCACGATCGAGTCCGGCAAGGGAGCGGTGACGATCGACGGTGAGAACCTCCTCATCACGCCCGATTCGAACTTCGCGGGCACGCTGATCATTCGGTACACGATTGCCGACGCATCTGGCTTGCCGTCGCGACAGGCGAATGCACGGGTCATGGTGACGGTGGCGAAGCAGCCGGAGGCACCGAGCAAGCCCCAGATCCGCAGCGTGGGCGACCGCACGGTCGAACTGCAGTGGACGGAGCCGCCAGCGAACGGTGCGCCGATCACCGGCTACACGGTGACCTCGGACCAGGGCACGTCGACGGCCTGCTCGTCGACGATCTGCACGATCACCGGCCTGACGAACGACACCGAGTACCGCTTCAGCGTGGTCGCCACCAACAAGGTGGGCGATTCGGCACCGTCGGCGCCGTCTGATGTGGCCCGCCCGGACATCCACCCCGAGCAGCCGGACGCCCCCGTGCTCACCTTCGGCGACAAGGCGCTCGACATCGTGTGGACAGCGCCTGAGTCGAAGGGCTCGCCCGTGCGCTCGTACACCTTGGAGATCTCCCCGGCTCCGGCGGGCGGTTCCCAGGTGGCCAACCTCACCGGCACGTCGTACCGCTGGACGGGGCTTGAGAACGGCGTTGCCTATCAAGTTCGCGTCCGCGCATACAACGATGCTGTCGATCCGTCCTCGTGGTCCGACTACTCAGCGAGCGAAGTGCCCGCAGGCGTGCCCGAGCGCGTCGCAAAGCCGACGACGACTCGCCTGTCGCCGGTTGGCAACCGTGCGCAGATCGGTGTGCAGTGGACGGTGCCAGCAGGCAACGGTGACGCGGTCGGTTCGTTCACCGTCAACGCGATCCGCAGCGGATCCGTCGTGTCGAGCCAGACGGTCGGAGCGGGTGTCACGAACGTCGCGTTCGCTCTCGACCCGTCGTCGAGTGACTACACGTTCACGGTGGTGGCGCATAACAAGGCGGGCGCGTCGACCGCGAGCCAGCCGTCTGATCCGCGCCGGGCATTTGTTGCCCCGGGGGCTCCCACGGGCGTGTCTGCTGTGGCTGGTGACAGGTCGCTCACTGTGAGCTTCACCCCCGGTGCGGCGAACGGTTCTGACTCGAACTGGATCACGTACCAGTACTCACTCAACGGATCCGAGTCGTGGAGCAATCTGCCTGCAAACGGAGTGATCTCCGGTTTGTCGAACGGCACCTCCTACACGGTGCGAGTGCGCGCGCAGACGACGTCGGACGGCGCAACGTACAACAGCACGGCCTCCTCGGCGTCGGCTGCTCGTGTTCCGTTCGGTCCCATCGGTGCGCCTTCGGTCTCGGCGAGCTCCGGCAGTGGTGAGGTGAACTTCACCGTGACCGCTCCAGCGACAAACGGTCGTCCGATCGAGTCGATCGAGTACCGCACCAAGGTGGGCTCGGGTGGCTGGTCGAGCTGGACGAACGCTGGCATCACGTCGGGCAGCAAGTCCATCAAAGTCGCCACGGGCGGGCCCGGCATCTCAGCGTCGCTTGAGGCGCGCGCGAAGGCGACAGACACCCCCACCTCGAACTCCGGTTCGGCCACCGCAAGTTCGAAGCCGCGCAAGTCGTGGGTGACGAAGGGCAGCAAGGAGCCCGGCTACGCGAACAGTCACCGCCTTGTCATCAACTGGTCCGAGTTCGCCACCGGCACGTACAAGGTCGCCTGCCGCGACACGTACGGGGAATCGGACTACAT
>CAZRHL010000036.1:0-310 GCA_964600005.1 uncultured Demequinaceae bacterium | reverse complement strand
AGCACTGACTACATCACCGAGACGCGCTACACGGTGAACGTGAGCAATCCGAGTGGCTCTAAGGAGCTGACCTGCTTCACCGGCTACCCCGGCATCCAGGTCTACGTGACGTGGGAAGACGGTCCGGGCACCCCATTCAACTCCGACATACTCATTTGGTGACGCACCACCAGGAGGAACGCTAGTGACAATGACACCCGAGCAGGCGGCGTGGTTCGCCGAGACTTTCGGCACCATCCAGAACAGCATCGGGCAAGCAGTTCTCGGTAAGGATCAAGTAATTCGACTTGTCCTCACTGCACTGTTCGCT
>CAZRHL010000035.1:3833-16738 GCA_964600005.1 uncultured Demequinaceae bacterium | reverse complement strand
CCGCGGCCGCCGGAAGGCCAGTCCGCGTGCACTGCGCATCCGGCTTTCGCTCCTACCTCGCGCACCGCATCCTCGCCCAATCAGGCATCGACTCTGCGAACTTCGACGGCGGCATGCTGACAATGGCTGCCGCGTTGCCGGACCTGCCGCTCATCCGCGAGAGCGCACCACACTAACCGAGTTCGATCGGCGCCTTGATGAGCTCGAGCTCCCCATCGGGACTGAGCGAAGAGGCAAGGCGCACCCGGAAGCGCTCGTCGTCGATGTCAGGGAAGTCAGTGCGCTGGTGGCCGCCACGGCTCTCCTTCCGCACAAGCGCGGCCTCGGTGATGAGCGAGGCGCATGCGAGGACGTTTGACGTCTCCCACTCGGCAACCTGCGGCATGACGGCGGGGGTGTCGCCCGTCTGGAACAGTGCCCGGGCACCCGCGAGCTTCTCCCGGGCCGACGCCAAACCGGCGGCGTCGCGGAACGGTCCGGCGCCGCGATGGGCGACGGCTTGGATACGACCGCGCATTGTCGCCGGCACCAAGGTGGCATCACCAGGTCGCTCGACCGGATCCGCGTGGACGAGAGTGCCGTCGTCGACCAGTTCCGCAGCGTCGGCCGCTGAGCGAGTCGCGAAGACGAGCCCTTCAAGCAGCGAGTTCGACGCCAGACGGTTCGCCCCGTGGACGCCCGAGCACGCCGCCTCGCCAACTGCGTAGAGGCCGCGCAGCGTCGACCGGCCATTGAGGTCCGTGAGGATGCCGCCCGAGTGGAAGTGCTGTGCCGGCGCAACAGGAATGAGATCGGTCGCCATGTCGAGGCCGTGCTCCTCGAGGCGCTCCCAGATAGTGGGGAAACGCTCGCGCAAGAACTCAGCACCAAGGTGACGGCAGTCGAGGAAGACGTTCTCGGAGCCTTCCTCTTCCATCACGCGGACGATGTTGCGCGACACCACATCGCGCGGCGCGAGCTCGGCAAGCTCATGACGGCCCACCATGAAGCGCTCGCCCGCCGCGTTGAGCAGGTGTGCACCCTCACCACGCACGGCCTCGGAGATGAGCGGCAGCTGACCGCGAGCACCCGCGCCTTGCCACAGCACCGTCGGGTGAAACTGCACAAACTCCATGTCCGCAATCGCGGCGCCAGCACGCAGGCCCGCCGCCACACCGTCGCCTGTGGCCGACGCGGGGTTTGTCGACGAGACATAGACCTGGCCGATGCCGCCGGTTGCCACCACGACAGCCTTCGCGAGAGCCGCCCCCACGCCGTCACGGGTGCCCTCGCCGATGACGTGGAGGGTCACCCCGCAGACCGGGCCGGGCCCGCCGTCGGCACCGGGAGCGCTCGTGAGGAGGTCGACCACCATCGCGCCTTCGAGGATCTCGACGTGGGGGTCCTGGCGCACCGCCTCAAGGCGTGACACGAGGGCACGGGATATCTCGGCCCCCGTCGCGTCTCCGCCCGCATGGGCGATGCGGTCGCGGTGGTGGCCGCCCTCGCGCGTCAGTGTGATGCGACCGTCGGCCCGGGTATCGAAGTTCGCGCCACGGTCCACGAGCTTGCGCACTCGCTCGGGTCCTTCCGTGACAAGTGCGCGCACGGCTTCACGTGAACACAGCCCGGCTCCCGCAACGAGCGTGTCGTCAAGGTGCTCGTCCGGAGTGTCTTCAGGATCAAGCGCCGCGGCGATGCCGCCCTGCGCCCAGACGGTGTTGCCGGAGCTCAGCTGCCCCTTGGTGACAATGAGGACCTTGCCCACTCGGCGTCGCAGCTCGAGGGCGGCGGTCAGACCCGCCACACCGGATCCGACCACAATGACGTCGGCCTCCACGGTCCATCCAGGCGACGGAGCCGAGAGCCGCTGTGCGAAGCGAGTCATGCGCACAGCCTAGAACCGCGCGCGCCCGCGCATGCACCAGCGCGGTTCGGCATCGCTCGTGTCACGAGTCGCGGGCGGCACCGCCAGCGTGCGTGTGATAGGCCTCCCAGCCCTCGACGCGGAAGTCGTGGATGTCGAGTCCGGAGGGTTCGAGCCCTGCCCCTGGTGGCACGTGGCCCGGCTCATCGCTCAACTCGGCGATGCGGTTGTCGCTGTCGACAAAGACGACGTTCGGCACGTAGGTGCGTGCATCCGCGTCGGACAACATGCCGTAGGCGATGACGATGACAAGGTCGCCTTCGTGGATGAGGTGGGCTGCCGCCCCGTTGATGCACACGATCCCCGAATCCGCCTCGCCGGGAATCGCGTAGGTGGTGAGCCGGGAGCCGTTTGTCACGTCGACCACGTCAACCTGTTGGCCAGGCAGGATGTCCGCCGCCTCAAGCAAGGTGGCGTCGATGGTGATGGAACCCACGTAATGCAGATCCGCCTGCGTCACCGTCGCACGATGGAGCTTGGAAATCATCATCGGGCGCTGGAGCGAGTGAGGGGTCACGATTCGTCGTCCTCCCCGGACGGTTCGGGGGCGGGCCGTGGACCGGCCCAACCCACCACATTGTCGATCAGTCGCGTCTGGCCGACTCGGGCGGCAACCGCGATCACTACCTCACCACGGTAGTCGTCCGCGACGGGTGCTGCCGACGCCGGGTCAAGCGCCCCGACGTATTCGACGTCGACGGAGGGCACCTCGGCAAGTGCGCCGCGCGCCACCGCAACCGCCAGGGCGGCACCTCCGCCCTCTCTCAGCACCTGGGCTGCCTCGCTCAGCGCGCGGCTCAGCACAAGGGCATCGGCACGCTCGTCGGACGACAGGAACACATTCCGGCTCGACAACGCGAGGCCGTCATCGTCACGCACCGTCGGCACCACCTCAATGCGGACGGGCACGTTGAGATCACGGACCATCGCGCGAATCGCAATCACCTGCTGTGCATCCTTCTGGCCGAAGTAGGCGATGTCAGGCTTGGTGAGGTTGAGCAGTTTGAGCACCACGGTGAGCACCCCGTCAAAGTGCCCCGGGCGCGCGGCGCCCTCGAAGACGTCGTTGATGGAGCCTGCGTCAAGAGTGACTGTCGGCTGACCACCGGGGTACACCTCCGCCACCGTCGGCGCGAAGATCACATCGACGCCGAGGGGCTCAAGGAGGGCAGCGTCGGCCTCAAGATCACGCGGGTAGCGCTCGAGGTCGGCGGGGTCGTTGAACTGCAGCGGATTGACGAAGACGGTGACGACAACTTGGTCGGCCGCCTCGCGAGCCGCTCGCACCAAAGCCACATGGCCCTCATGCAAGGCGCCCATCGTCATGACGACGGCGCGGGTGCCGGACGTGGCAAAGGCAGACAGCTCCGCGGCGGTGTGCACGATCCGCATGGTCACTTCTCTCCAAGTGCGGCGATGATCGCCGCATACGGCGCGGGGCCGAGTCGACCCCCCGCAAACGCCAAGTCAGCGGTGGCACGTGCCATCGCCCGATACGCCGCGAGCGCCTCTGGCTGGTGCGCCAGTGCCGCGACGTGCGCGGCGACAGTGCCCGCGTCGCCTCTCACCACCGGACCGGTGAGAGTGTTCACGGCTCCTGGGGCGTCGCCGAGCGCGCCGTCCACAGACGCATGAACTAACGGACTCAACACTTTTCCGGGTTCCTCGATTCCCGCGGCGGCAAGCATCGCCGAGGCCTGCGCCACAAGTGTGACCGCATGATTACCAGCGTGGACGAGGGCCGCGTGGTAAAGCGGGCGTGCCTCATCCGCGATGACGACGGGATCCGCTCCCATCTCGACCACGAGAGCCTGGGCGATCGGCACGAACGGCGCCGGTGCAGTGACCGCCCACGTCGCTCCCGCCATCCGGTCAAGGTCGAGCGAGGTGCCGGTGAAGGTCATCGCCGGGTGGATGGCCATCGGGATGGCGCCGACGCTCGAGGCAGCGTCGAGGACGCCGAGGCCTTGGGTGCCGGAACAGTGGATGACGATCTGTCCGCGGCGCCACATGTCGAGCCGGGCGAGGCCGCTCGCGAGCTCAGCCACGGCGTCGTCCGGGACGGTGAGAAAGACCACCTCAGCCCCGGCGACAACCGCGTCCGCGTCGAGGCGCGGCACGCCAGGCAAGAGCGTCTCGATACGGCTTCGGGACTCTTCAGAGACACCGGATGCGCCGATGACGCGGTGACCCGCTCGTGCCAGCGCAGCACCGATCACGGCGCCCACCCTGCCCGCACCGACGATGCCGACGCTCAGGCGGGCGGGACGCTCACTGTTCATCAGACGGGTCCTCGGTGAGACCCACCTTCGCCATCCACTGCTCGGGGGTCTGCACCTTGCGGCGCTGGCGCGCGCGGTGGGCCTGCGACTCGAGGAGGGCGATGGCGTCGGCGACGGACAGATGCGATGCGATGGGACGCACCATGCCGCGGGTCGAATGCACGTGCACGCTCGCGAGGCCGAGAAGGCGATCAACGGGGCCCTGGGTAAGAGCGAGCGACTGGGTGCGCTCATGAGGCACCACGATGAGTTCGCGCACGAGCCGTCCACGGCGAATGAACAGGGCGGTCTCGGTTGCGCGCACGCCCCGCTGGCGCCACTGAATCGGATCGACCCACTTCGCCACGGGCGGGGACGCGGTGAAGCCGCCATCGGCGCCCGCACCGGACAGCGCGAGCGAGACCATGCCCTCAGGGTCAGGGTCACCGAGGTCCGGCAACACCGTCCACAGCGCGAGAAGCGCATCAGCCCGAGTGCCGACCGGCAACAGGGTCGATACCGCGATCTGGTTGTCCTGGTAGCCCGCGACATTGATGACGATCTGCCACCAATCGCGCCGACGCCACAGCAGAGACTGCTTGAAATGGACGGCTTGGACACGACCTGGGGGCACGGTCTGGCGACGAGTCTCGAGGAGACCGTGGGCGAGGCGAACCCCGTCCTGCGAGATTCCCAAACGGAAGTTCATGCCGCGGTTGAGGGTCGCAAAGGCATAAGAGCCCGCACCGAACAAACCAGCAAGAGCACTCGTGAGACCACCACCGAGCACGGCAGCCGCGAGATCAACCTCGGGCGCGAAGACGCCGACGACAACCGCTCCACCGAAGAAGATGAGCATCGCGACAACAACGCCCACCGCGCCCCAGCTGAAAAGGATCGACAGGAGGAGCCGAGGGATCGGCACTGTCACCAGCCGGCGCTCCTCCGCTGCGCCCACAGCGGTGCGGGCGCTGCCGGGAGCCGGGGCGAGACGGAACGACTCGAGCTCTTCCTTCAGGTGGAAGCCGTGCGACCCTTCCCGCCGGGCCGCGGCGTCGGCCTTGATCCCCGCCGCAAGAACGAGCACCTCATTGCGGAGCGCCTCAGCGTCGGCCAGGCGCAAGAACTGCAGCTGAATCCCCGAGTGCTCACCGCCTGCCACCTCGATCGACAGCTTGCCGAAGCCAAAGATGCGGCCGAGGAGCGGCTGGACGACGTCGACCGCCTGAATACGGTCAAGGCGCGCTTGCCGATGCTGACGGAACAAGACTCCCTTGCGCTGCTCGATCGCTTCGTCGGTGATGCGATACGTGTGGAACCACCAGAAGAGGTAGCCGAAGCCCACCGCGACAAGCGCACCGAGAAGGACGAACAACGCCAACCGCGAGATGGGGAGATTGACGTCAATCGGCATCGCCTCGTCATCCTCGCCCGGGGCACCCGGACCAGCCGTGAACCAGTAGCCAACGGCACCGGCCATGACAGCCCAACCGCCGAGCAGCGGAGACACGGGGTGCACATGCGCCCACTCGCGTGGGGCGGTGTACACGCGGTCAGTCGACTCGCTCATAGACCCGCCAGCTGGGCCTCTCCGCGCTCAGTGAGGCGGTCCCGCAGGCGCTCGCCTTCAGCGGCAGGGACACCGTCCAGCGTGGCATCGGTGCCGGGCGACGCCGTGTGAAGCTTGATCGAACACAAGCCGAAGGCGCGGGCGATCGGCCCGGCGAACACCTCGACGTACTGCATGCGGCCATAGGGCACCACGGTGACGCGGCGCATGAGGCGCCCGCGCCGCACGAGCAGGTCGTCATCACGCTCCGCCCAGCCGTGTACGCGAACGAGCCGCACTCCCACCCACGCGCTCCACAGCATCGACCCGACCCCGCCTGCGACCGCCCACCACAGACCCGGCTGCACGAGCAACGCAAGAATGGCGAGAGCAGTGATCGGGGGGACGTACACGATGGCAATGGTGATGAGCCGCACGGGGATCAGCCGAGTCGAGGCCGCCGTCCAGGTCACGCCGTGAGGGCTGTACCAGGTCATGCGACTAGTGTGCCACTCCCGCAGCGGGGCCCTCGGGGGCGTCGTCGTCATCGAGCGGGCCGATGCGGCACCACCACTCCGCGACCGCGCCTGCGATGAGCATTGCGATGCCGCCCACCGCGCACAGCCCGGCGGCGATCGCGATCTCGCGGCGCGGCTCATGCGCCCAATCGGGAATGAGGCTGAAGGCGTACCCGCCGTAGACACCCGACAGCAAGGCCCCCGCATACGCCGACGCCTGGGCGAGCAGCACGGTGCGCACCGCACGTTGCGGGTCGACGGGGCCGCGCTTGCCCCTCTTGTACTGGCGGATGGCCCAGCCGAGATAGAGCACAACGGCCGACGCTGCGAGGGCGACCGGCAACGTCGTCCAGGGAACATCGACGGGCGTCGCACCGCCACGCAGCCACGACCAGGTGAACGCAAGGGAGAGACCGAAGGACACCGCGACGGTGATGACGAGAGTTCGCCAACGCAGGGGCCTCACACGCACACTCCCCTCATCGGCGTCCCGGCCACGGCTCCGCGCGCAAGGTGACTGTCGATGCGAGAGCAGCGGCAGCGTCGGCGATGGGGCCCACCCCCGGCAGCACCGCATTCGGTTCCATCCGAGCCCACGGGACAAGGACGAAGCCGCGCTGCGCGGCACGCGGGTGCGGCAGCGTGAGGTCGGGGCTGACGCCCTCAATGCCGTTCACATCGATGATGTCGATGTCCAAGGTGCGCGGGCCGTTCTCAATGCCGCGTTCACGTCCGTGCACCATCTCGATGCCATGGCAAGCGGCGAGCAGTTCGCGTGGTGTGAGCGCAGTGGTGATGCGGACGACGGCGTTGAGGTAGTCGGGCTGCGGAGGGCCGCCGGCCGGGGCCGAAGAGACAAGCGGCGAGGTCGCCTCGACGTGAATGCCCGGAATGCGGCTCAGCGCGTAGACGGCATCGACGAGCGTGCTCTCGACCTCGCCAAGGTTGCCGCCAAGAGCGAGGAGGGCGGGCACCGGCTGCAGGGGACGGACATCGAAGATGTCTCCCTCTTCCGACTCGCCGTACTTGAGGGGATCATGCGGCATTCCAGCAGACGAGCCGACGCGCTTGTCAGCCCACACATCACCCGAGCGCAGGTCGCGTCGAATGGTGACGGCGACGTCTGAGAACGGCACCGGGATGGGCGCCTCGGGCTTGTGCACCCGCACGTCCACACATTCGACACCGCTCAGCTCGAGAACCGACAGGGCGATGCGGTCTGCGAGAGTCTCGATGAGCTCAACGCTCGGGCCGGACAGCACGGCGGCGGCGAGTTGAGCGACCTCGGCGTAGTTGACCGTTCGCGTGAGGTCATCGTGACGCCCCGCATCACGCGTGTTGAGATGAACGACGACATCTGCGATGAAGGGCTGCTCCTTCTCGCGTTCCTCGGGCAGAACGCCGTGACGTCCGGCGGCCCTTATGCCCTCGACCGTGATTCGATCCAGCTCGATGCCCGCTTTGTCGTACGGGGAGGACGTCCATGTCATGGTGTCATCGTCGCGTCTTAGCGCCCGCTTGCCAAGCGGACACGACAGCGATTGCGTCACGTGCCGCCGCTGGATCGTGGACTCGCACGGCCCAGGCGCCCGCCGCGGCCGCGAGAGTCGTGACCGCCGTCGTCGCGTGTTCGCGCTGCGATGGGTCCGCCGCATCGACCCCCTCACGGGCGATCGCCGCTCCCAAGAAGCGCTTTCGTGAGGCGCCGATCAACACGCGCGCATCGCCTGCCCACTCGTCCATGCGTGCGAGGAGCGGCCAGTTGGACTCGGTCACCTTGGCAAAGCCGAGACCGGGATCACGGATGATGCGATCTGACCTGATACCGGCGTCGGCGAGGGCCGCCACCGTCTCCTCGAGCTCCGCGCGCACCTCAGCCACGACGTCGTCATACGCGTCGAGGGCATCCATCCGCTGGGACGGTGCCCGCCAGTGCATCGCGACGAAGTCAACGCCGAGCTCTGCAACCGTTGCGGCCATGTCGGCATCGGCCCGGCCACCCGAGACGTCGTTGACAAGCACCGCGCCTGCCTCGACTGCCGCACGGGCGACGTCGGCGTGCATCGTGTCGATCGAGACCGCAATGCCTTCTCGCGTGAGCGCGGAGATCACCGGGATGACGCGCCGGGTCTCCTCGTCAGGCGTGACAGGATCGGCGCCGGGGCGGGTCGACTCGCCGCCGACGTCGACGATGTCGGCGCCTGCCTTCGCGAGATGGAGACCGTGCGCGACTGCAGCGTCGGTCGTGAGGTAGCGGCCGCCGTCACTGAAGGAATCGGGCGTCACGTTGAGGACGCCCATGACGAGCGTGCGCCGGGCCTGGGGCAGCTCAGGCACCACTACTTCCCAACGATGAGGCTCATTGCCTCGGCGCGAGTGGCCGCATCACGCATCACACCGCGCACGGCGCTCGTCACTGTCCGCGAACCGGGCTTGCGCACGCCACGCATCGACATGCACAGGTGCTCGGCCTCGACCACGACGATGACGCCGCGCGCTCCCAAGTGCTCGACCAGAGCGTCGGCCACCTGGGTGGTGAGGCGCTCCTGCACCTGCGGGCGGCGCGCGTAGAGATCGACAAGACGTGCGAGCTTTGACAGGCCCGTGATCCGGCCGTCCGCGCCCGGGATGTACGCGACATGCGCGACACCGTGAAAGGGCACCAGGTGGTGCTCGCACAATGAGTACAGCTCGATGTCCTTGACGAGGATCATCTCTTCGTGGCCCAACTCGAAGACCGCGCTCAGCACCTCCGCAGGGTCCTGCGTGAGGCCTGAGAAGAACTCCTCGTAGGCACGCGCGACGCGGGCGGGAGTGTCACGGAGGCCGTCGCGCTCGGGGTCTTCGCCCACCGCAAAGAGGATCTCCCGAACAGCCGCCTCGATGCGCGCCTTGTCAACGCCGTCAGTCATGTGTGCGCCCTACTCTGCGCTGTCCTTGGGCTCGGTGCGGCGCGGGGCCGGTGCCTTGGTGGCCGACTTCGCAGGAGCTTTTGCGGTCGCCTTTGCCGGAGCCTTCGCGGTCGCCTTTGCCGTCGCCTTTGCAGATGCGCGGCGGCGGCTCGGCTTCGGGGCCCAATCGCCGCTGATCCATGCCTCGCGCACGGGCAGCCTCTTCACCTTCGCGAAGATCTCGGCGAGCTCCGCCTCATTGAGGGTCTCCTTCTCGAGGAGTTCCTCGGCAAGCACGTCAAGGACCTTCCGGTTGAGAGTGAGCGCCTTGGTCGCCTCGCGCATCGCGTTGTCCATGAGCGCGCGCACCTCGGCGTCAACGGTCGCGGCGATCTGCTCGGAGTATTCGCGCCCGTGACCCATGTCGCGCCCAAGGAACACTTCGCCCGAGCTGCCGGTGAGGCGCACGGCGCCCACCTTGGTCGACATGCCGTACTCGGTCACCATCTGCTTGGCGATCTCGGTCGCCTGGCTGATGTCGTTGCTCGCACCCGTCGACGGGTCGCCGAACACCACTTCCTCGGCCACGCGCCCACCCATGGCGTACGCGAGATTGTCGAGCAGCTGGTTGCGGGTCTTCGAATAGCGATCCTCAGCGGGCATCACCATCGTGTAGCCCAGGGCCCGGCCACGCGGCAGGATCGTCACCTTCGTGACGGGGTCCGTGTGGTTGAGGGCAGCGGCCACGAGCGCGTGACCGCCCTCGTGGTACGCGGTGACACGCTTGTCGTGATCGTTCATCACACGCGTGCGCTTCTGCGGGCCCGCGATGACACGGTCGATTGCCTCGTCCAGCTCGCTCGGGCCGATGCTCGTCGCATCGCGACGGGCTGTGAGGAGCGCTGCCTCATTGAGGACGTTGGCAAGGTCAGCACCAGTGAAGCCGGGGGTGCGCTTCGCGATCGCGCCGAGGTCGACCTCCGGTGCAATCGGCTTGCCCTTCGCGTGAACCTCAAGGACCTTCTGGCGACCCTTGAGGTCAGGGGCGTCAACGCCCACCTGGCGGTCGAAGCGACCGGGGCGCAGCAAAGCGGGGTCGAGGATGTCGGGGCGGTTTGTCGCCGCGATCATGATGACGTTCGTGTTCGCGTCGAAGCCGTCCATCTCGACGAGCATCTGATTGAGGGTCTGCTCGCGCTCGTCGTGACCGCCGCCGAGGCCGGCGCCGCGGTGACGCCCCACGGCGTCGATCTCGTCGACAAAGATGATCGCGGGGCTGTTCTTCTTCGCCTTGTCGAAGAGGTCGCGCACACGGCTCGCACCCACACCGACGAACATCTCAACGAAGTCCGAACCAGAAATCGAGTAGAACGGCACTCCGGCCTCGCCGGCCACGGCGCGGGCAAGCAGAGTCTTGCCGGTGCCGGGCGGGCCATAGAGGAGCACGCCCTTCGGAATCTTCGCGCCCACTGCTTGGAACTTGGCGGGGCTTTCGAGGAACTCCTCGATCTCCCGCAGCTCCTCGACCGCCTCGTCGACACCGGCGACGTCTTCGAACTTCACCTTGGGGGTGTCAGGAGTGACCTCCGTGGCGCGGGAGCGCCCGAACTGCATGACGCCTCGACCGCCACCGCCTTGCATCATCGAGAAGAGGATGTAGATGAAGATGACGACGATGACGATGGGCAGGAAGCTGAAGAGGATGGTCTGCCACATCGAACTGCGCGGGACCACCGAGTCGTAGCCGTCTGCGGGGGTGCTCTCCGCGACCGCTGCGGCAACAGCGGGTCCCTGCGGCTCGACGTAGTAGAACTGCACGAGACCGTTGGGCTTCGCGTCGGTGTCAGCCAGCGCGTCGGGAACCGTGTCGCCCAACTGGATCTTCACCCGCTGATCGCCATCGGTGATCTCGATCTGCTGGATCCCCTCCGAGGCGAGCACGGCGAAGCCCTGCGACGTGGAGATCTTGGTCACCGGCTCTTGATTGAGCGACATGTAGAGCAGTGAACTCACGATGATCGCAATCGCGAACAGCACCACGTACGACAGGCGCAGTCTCTTCATAATGACCACGACTCTACGCGAGGACCCCCTCGAAGCGAGCGCGTTTCGCGCTCAGCGGTATCCCCAACACCCCGCCCACCCGAAGCCCCGAACCGCTAACTCCGGTTCCCTAAGTTCTGAACCGTTCACAAGGGCGACACGCCGTCAACGCCACCACGGATGCTCTCCAAGTCGGCGTGTCGCGACCTCAGCGGTTCGTAGCTTGCGGGGATCGTGACCTTGGCGCCACAACACATCGACCACCTCGTTCGCCATACCCCCCGGATCAGCGACCACTTCTGAGTGTGTGAAGCGCAGCGTCATCAATCCCGAGAACGCAATCACTCGCGATCGCTGTCGATCCTTGGCAAAGCTTCGTTGATCCGAGTGGAACGCGAAGCCATCGACCTCCACCACGAGCGAATCCTCAACTAGCAGGTCAACGGCGCCCGCTCCCTCGAAATGAGCCTGCGGCTCGACCTTCAAACCAAGCTCTCGAAGCGCAACTCTCGCGTAAGTTTCCCCGAGCGACTGAGCGGAGCCACTGACATGAGAGGCCACCCAGCGTCGGCGTTCCTGAGAGCCCCGCGTCAACAGCCGCACCTCGCGACCGTCAATGAAGCCCTTTCCAAGCGCGGCATCAAGCAACGCGACTTGTTGAATCGGCGTGGTGCACATTGCAGTGACGTCGAGGTGATGGAGGGGAAAGTCGTCGGAAACATCGCCGCATCGATGCAATGTCACCTCGTTTGACGGGCGGCGCCGCGCATGACCGAGGCCACGGCTCTCCGGCACTGCGAGGTGGAGTGTGGTGGGCGGTTTCTCAAGCGGCAGCCCCCTAGTCGCACACCACGAGACGCATGTCGGCAGCGCGCGAAAGACTTCGGCGAGCACCCGGGGGCGGGTCACTCCCGGGAGCGCATAGACCCCTCGGTGCGGCCGCACGACTCTGCCGTGACGCACCGCCTCGACCATTTCCGCGTGGCTGAAACCAGCGTCGGCCAAAGCCCGCCACCGCGCTATGCCACCAAGATTCGAAAGGAAACCATCGATCGCCATCACCCGATCGTTCGGCGTCACGCGCATGGATGTGGCGGTCGCTGCGTGGACCTGTGTACAGCGACCGTAACGCCGACCTGGGGACATCAATCACGCGACAAGGGGCGCAGCACCCTGGAGCCGCGCTAGCTACGAACCGCTGACGCCGGTTCCTTGAGTTCTGAACCGAATCCGAGACCGACGCGCCGGGCACTGTCGTCGGATCAGCTCGCTCCGCGGCGTGTTGCGGGCGTCAGCGGTTCGGAGCCTAAGGAACCGGCGTCAGCGGTTCGGAGCTCACGAGGCGGGTCGGCCGCGTCGGGCATGTGGCCCCCAGGGCCCCCACGCGCCCCGAGACCTTTAGTGCTCGCCGTAGACGCTTGGCTTGAGAATCGCCACAAACGGCAAGGTGCGGTACTTCTCCGCCCAGTCGAGGCCGTAGCCCACAACGAACTCATTCGGGATGTCGAAGCCGATGTAGCGGACGTCAAGCTCGACCTGCACGGCGTCAGGCTTGCGCAAGAGCGTCGCGACCTCAACCGACTCCGCGCCACGCGAGCGCAAGTTTCCGAGCAGCCACGAGAGCGTGACACCCGTGTCGATGATGTCCTCGACGATGAGCACGTGGCGTCCCGTGAGGTCCGCGTCAAGGTCCTTGAGAATGCGCACCACACCGCTCGACTTGGTGCCGGAACCGTA
>CAZRHL010000035.1:0-3803 GCA_964600005.1 uncultured Demequinaceae bacterium | reverse complement strand
GCTGCGATCTCGTCGAGCCTCTCCCCAATCTCACGGTCAGTGACGACCACCCGCGTGAAGTCGTCCATCGTGAATGCGGAGTGGGAGAAGTCAGGGCTCACTCTGTCAGTCCGTTCTCGTCTGTCGCTTCGAAGCGCTCGAGGGGGTAGTTGATGATCAGCCTGCCATATTCGCGACGGGCCTCGTAGCCGCCCGGCAAGGACACAGGCCCCTGGCCGGAGTAGGTCGTGACAAGACGGTCGAGCGCCGCGACATGGGATGCGGCGAGCGGCCCGGCTCCACGGTTCTCCGCAATCATCTTCAGCATGCGCGTGCGAATCGCGTCAGGGAGCGCGGCAAGCACGTCGCACTGCCACTCTTCGCCGTGGGTGCGGCGCTGCGAGTCGATCATCGCGGTGCGCGCCTGGCGGTCGAGCTCGTCAGCGTCGGCTTGCAGCAAAGCGGCAGAACGGGCAAGCCCGGAGACGACGCCGGGGCCAAGGACATCGACAAGCGCCGGCATGACGACGGTGCGGAGGGCAGAGCGGCGCGGACCGTTCTCGCCTTCATTGGTTGGGTCGAACCACGGCTCGAGCTCCAGTGCCTCGCATGCGGCGACCGTGTCCTTGCGCCGAAGCGACAGGAAGGGACGCACATAGCGGCCGCGCTTCACCGGCATACCGGCGAGCGCACGCGCGCCCGAGCCGCGGGCGAGAGCGAGGAGCACCGTCTCGGCCTGATCGTCCATCGTGTGGCCCATGAGGATGTGCGGGGTGAGTCCGCCCTCGGCGTCAACGCGCTCATCGAGGGCGCGGTAGCGGGCCTTGCGGGCCGCCGCTTCGAGGCCGCCTTCGCGTCCCACCAAGACGCGTTCGACATGCACGGTCGCGATGCCGGCCTTGTGAATCTGCGACACCGCACGCTCGGCCACCACTGCGGAGTCCGGCTGGAGGCCGTGGTCGACAACGATCGCGCCCGTGAGGAAGCCCTCCTTGCGGCCAACGAACGACGCTGCAGCCGCGAGCGCGAGAGAGTCCGGCCCTCCAGAGCACGCGACCCACACTTTCGCACCCATGTCCACACCGTCGAGCGCTTCACGCACAGCATTGCGTGTCGCGGCCACGGCGGGGTGTGGTCCTGTCACGGGAATCCTTAAGGGTCGGAGCGAGAGAGGGCTAGCGCGTTGGCTAACCGCTGCACCCACATTGTGCCAATGCGTCGACAAACTCGTCGACGGCTTGGCGCGGTGCGACGGGTCCGTATGGCATCCCATCGGCCAGTGCTGCGAACAAGAGAGGTCGCCCGTCTGCGGTCATCACCACACCAGCAAGCGATGTGACACCCGTGAGCGATCCGGTCTTGGCGCGCATGACGCCTGCACCCGGGGTCGAGATGAAGCGGTCGGTGAGGGTCCCGCTGAGGCCGGCGACCGCCAACCATTCGAAGACGCCTTCGGTGCGCTCATTGAGCGCTGCCTGGCGCGTCGCTTCGGTGAGCACGCGAGGAGGGATCCGGTTGCGGGTCGAGAAGCCGGCGCCGTCGTAGAGCGACAGACCGGTCGTGTCGACGCCGAGCCCTGCGAGCTGCTCGATGATCGCGTATGCCGCCGCGTCGGGGGTCCCTGCGTAGCCCATGTTGATCGACAGCACGCGCGAGAGCACTTCGGCGATCGTGTTGTCGGAGGCGTGGATCATGAACGCCACCTGGTCCGCGAGCGGTGCGGACAGCACGGCGCCCACCTCGATGCCCGTCGCATTGAGCCGAGTGCCAGCACGGGCGGCGGTGATGCCGCGCTCAGTGAGCCTTTCGGCAAAGATGTCGCCTGCGGCAGCAGCCGGGTCGTTCGCGCGCGGCGCGTAGAGATCGTCGGTGAGCTTGCCGACATTGACGGCGAGCCCGGTGACGGGTGCGGCGTAGCCGCTCGTTCGCGCATAGGCGGGCCACTCGAGCGGATACGCGGGGCCGGGGAACGCCGCGGTGTCGACCACCACCTTCACCGAGCCCACACCCTCGGCAGCGAGCGCCGCCGCCACCTGATCCGCAAGGTCGCCCAGGCCCGCATAGCCGACAGCCGGCATGTCGCCGCCCCACGCCGCCCCGGTGCTCGACGTGTCGCCCTTGCTTCCAGCGTCGGGCGCGAGCATCATGTCGCCGCCCGCGACGAGCGCGACCTCGCCACGGGTCGCGTCGTACCGCGCCACTGTGGGGATCTGGAAGTCCGGCCCAAGGCCTGCGACGGCCGCGATGCCCGTGAGAAGTTTTGTGGTGGACGCCGGCACCTGACCGTCAGAGGCGTCGACATCCGCGAGCACCTCACCCGTGATGAGGTCGATGACGGACACGTTGGTCGATGCCCCTGTGCGGGAGTCGTCGCGCAGCGCCTGGGCGAGCGCTTGGACGGCCGACGCTGATGGGACGGGCGCGCTCGGGTCCATGAGGGCGGCGAGAGTGGTGCCGGGAGCGGGCGCGGGTTCGACTGCGGCTGCGGACAAGAAGGGCGCAGGCGGCTCCGGTTCGACGGCCACTGTCACCCAGCCTGGAACGTGGTCGTATGCGTCGGCCCACACGTATCCGGCGCCGCCCGCAAGCACGACAACGGGGACAACAATTCCGGCGATCACCCTCGTTCGCACCCGTCACCTCCCGTCATGCGTCAGACTAATAGCCGGAACGAGGACTTTAGTCGCGAGGTGCAGCATGGAATTCAACGTCACCATCGAGATCCCCAAGGGCTCTCGCAACAAATACGAGGTCGATCACCACACGGGACGCATCGTCCTGGACCGAATGCTGTTCACGTCGACCCGTTATCCGGACGACTACGGCTTCATCGACGGCACCCTCGGTGAGGACGGCGACCCGCTGGACGCCCTCGTGCTCCTCGAAGAGCCCACCTTCCCTGGCTGCCAGATCCGTTGCCGCGCGCTCGGCATGTTCCGCATGCGCGATGAGGCTGGCGGTGACGACAAGGTACTGTGCGTGCCGGTCGCAGACCAGCGTGCCCTGTGGCGTCAGGACATCTCCGATGTCTCCGACTTCCACCGCCTTGAGGTCCAGCACTTCTTCGAGGTCTACAAGGACCTCGAGCCCGGCAAGTCCGTCGAGGGAGCCCACTGGGTGGGTCGCGACGAGGCTGAGGCCGAGATCCTCGCGTCCTTCGAACGCGCGAAGGGCACGCCCTTTGAGCACGAGAACCCGCTTTACCCACCGCAGCACTGACACGCGGCCGACGCTTGAGTCGGCTTTCGGTTGACGTCGCCTCACATGCGTGAGGCCTTGGTGGCGCCTCGGCTACGGGCGGCCGGCGTACGGCATGATGTCGTTGAGGTTCCACGACGATGCGTAGTTGCGGATCTTCGCTGTCGAACCAGGCACGGTCGCTTCCATCACGTTGCCGTTGCCGATGTAGATCGCCACGTGATAGATCTGCGCGGGGTCACGGTTGGTCCCCCAGAAGATGAGGTCGCCGGGGCGCAGCTCGGAGAACGAAATGTGGGTGACCCCCGCGTACTGGGTGCGCGAGGAGCGTGGCAAGTAGATGCCAGCCGCCGCCCACGATGCGTAGGTCAGACCCGAGCAGTCATAGGCCGGGCCGTTGCCGCCGAGCTGGTAGGGAGCGCCGATCAGAGTCTGGGCGTGCGCCGCAGCCGTCTGACCCTGAGCCGCACTCGACTTCCATGAGCCCGTCTGCTGACCTCCGCCATTGTCGGGCGGCGGCGTGCTGCCACCGCCACCACTGCCACCGGAACCGCCACTGCCCCCTGAGCCGCCGCTGCCACCAGAGCCACCGCTGCCGCCCTGGTTCTGCTGCGCGTCACGGATTG
>CAZRHL010000034.1:0-16778 GCA_964600005.1 uncultured Demequinaceae bacterium | reverse complement strand
ATCGCGGCGCTCAAGGTGTTCGCACCCGTCTTCATCCTCACCAACGGTGGCCCCACCAAGTCCACGTACGTGCCCTCCTACTACGCGTACATCGAGTTCATCAAGGGCACTGACAAGGGCTATGCAGCAACAATCGCCTCGGCGATCACGATCCTCGTTGCGCTCGTGGCAGTGGCATTCATCTGGTTCCAGAACCGCGTCGAGCGAAAGGACGCGTGAGCGACATGACGACGACCACTCGACCCGTCACCCCCAAGACGGACCCGACCGCCCGCAACCGGCGTCGGCCGCGGACCGTCAGCGAATGGCTGCTGCTCGCCCTCGCCATCCTTGGCGCGCTCGCCGTCGTGTTCCCGATGATCTTGCTGCTGCTCAACGCCTTCAAGTCCCCGGCGGACTACGCGAACTCGAGCCCGCTCGACCTTCCGCAGAAGCTCGACTTCACCGGCATCACCACGTTCTGGACGACGCAGAACTTCCCCCGCGCCCTGTGGAACTCGATCTTCATCTCTGGCATGGTCGCGATGCTCGCGGTTGTCTTGTCCGTGCTCAACTCTTTTGCCATCGGCATCGGACGGGTGCGCGGCCGCACGTGGCTTGTGCTCGTCTTCCTCATGGCGAACCTCGTGCCGCAGGAGATGCTCTTTGACCCGCTGTTCAAGCTCTACGACCGCCTCGGTCTGCTCTCGAACCCGTGGTCCGTCATCATCACCTTCACGGTGATCCAATCCGCCTTTGGCACCTACTTGTTGTCGAGCCTGCTCGGCACGTTCCCCCGCGAGATCCTCGAAGCCGCCGCCGTTGACGGTGCGACGAGGTGGCGCGCGCTGCGCTCCGTCATCGTGCCGGTGATCCGACCGACTCTCGCGGTGCTCATGGTCTTCTTCTTCATCTGGACCTGGAACGAGTTCCTCTTGCCCATGGCCTTCCTCAACACCAATGACTCGTTGACCGTGCCGCTCGTGCTCGAGCAGTTGAACGGCGAACGTCAAACAGACACCACCACGCTGGTTGCGGGAACGCTCATCAGCACCATTCCGACCATCATCTTCTTCCTCATCTTCCAGCGCACGCTGACCCGAGGAATCACCGCAGGAGCAGTGAAATAACCATGAAGTTCACCGACGGTTTCTGGCATTTGCGTCCCGGCGTCACCGCCGCGTATGCCCAAGAGGCCTATGACGTCACCGCTGATGGCGACACGATTGTTGTCACGGCTCCCTCACGGGTCATCCAGCAGCGCGGCAACGTGCTCAACCTGCCGGTTTTGCAGGTGACGCTGAGCGCAGTTGCCGAAGGCGTGATCAAGGTGCGCATCGACCACCACACAGGCGGCCGACGCTCTCCCGGCTTTGAGATCGCAAGCGAGCCGGGTGCGGGCAAGCTCACGATCACGGAGGAAGAGGGCGTCCTCACCGCTGGGCGCCTGCGCGCCGTCATCAAGCGTGGCGCTCCGTGGGACCTCAGCTTCTGGGACGGCGACACCCGCCTCACCGGCTCTGGTCACAAGTCGCAGGCGTATCTCACCCTTGGCCCCGGCCACACGGTGACAGCGGAGCCCGCTGGCCTTACCGGATACACCGCCGATGGCCTGGCCCCCGCCCGCCACTACGTCCACGAACAGCTCGACCTCGGCGTCGGCGAAGTGGTCTACGGACTGGGCGAACGCTTTGGCCCGTTCGTGAAGAACGGCCAGTCGATCGATTCATGGAACTCCGACGGCGGCACGAGCTCCGAGCTGTCCTACAAGAACATCCCGTTCTATCTGACGAACCGCGGCTATGGCGTGCTCGTCAACCACCCCGAGCACGTCTCCTTCGAGATCGCCTCCGAGGCCGTTGAGCGCGTGCAGTTCTCCACCGCTGGCGAGTCCCTCGAGTACCTCGTCTTTGCCGGCCCCACTCCCAAGGACGTCATCAACCGCTACACGCGAGCGACCGGGCGCCCGGCGCAGGTGCCCGCGTGGTCCTTCGGACTGTGGCTGTCGACCTCCTTCACCACCGACTATGACGAGGCGACCGTCAACTCCTTTGTCGACGGGATGCGGGAGCGCGGAATCCCGCTCAGCGTCTTCCACTTCGACTGCTTCTGGATGCGCGAGTTCAACTGGACGGATCTCGAATGGGATGCCCGGGTGTTCCCCGACCCCAAGGGCATGCTCGACCGTCTCCGCAACGAGCGCGACCTTCACCTGTCGATCTGGATCAACCCGTACATCGCGCAGCGGTCCGCACTGTTCTCCGAAGGCGCCGAGAAGGGCTACCTGGTGAAGCGACCTGACGGCTCGGTGTGGCAATGGGACATGTGGGTCGCCGGCATGGGGCTCGTCGATTTCACCAACCCCGAGGCGACCCGCTGGTTCCAGGGCAAGCTGCGCGCGCTGCTCGGCCAGGGCATTCACGCGATCAAGACCGACTTTGGCGAGCGCATCCCCACTGACGTGGTGTGGCATGACGGTTCTGACCCGCAGACGATGCACAACCTCTACACGCAGCTGTACAACGCAGCGGTCTTCGAGGTGCTGAAGGAGGTCCACGGCGAGCGGGAGGCGGTGCTGTTTGCACGCTCCGCTACGGCTGGGGGCCAACAGTTCCCCGTCCACTGGGGCGGCGACAACACGTCGACATTCCCCTCGATGGCGGAGACGCTGCGCGGCGGCCTGTCGCTCGCGACGAGCGGATTCGGCTACTGGAGCCATGACATCGGCGGCTTCGAGGGCACCCCAGATCCCGCGGTCTTCAAGCGCTGGACTGCCTTTGGACTGTTGTCGAGCCACTCGCGCCTGCACGGCTCCGAAAGCTACCGCGTGCCGTGGAACTTCGATGAGGAGGCCGTGGAGATCACGGCCGAGTTCAGCCGGCTGAAGAACTCGCTCATGCCGTACCTCTACAAGGTGAGCGCCGACGCCGCGGCTACAGGTGTCTCGGTGGCGCGGCCGATGTTCTTCGAGTTCCCGGATGATCCCGCCATCACGTACCTCGACCAGCAGTTCATGCTCGGCCCCGACTTGCTCGTGGCACCGGTGATGAGCGCCTCGGGAGAGGTGTCCTTCTACCTCCCCGCAGGCACGTGGACCAATTGGTGGACGGGCGAAACGGTTGAGGGAGGCGCGTGGCGTACGGAGACTCACGGCTTCGACACCTTGCCGCTGTACGTGCGTGAAGGCGCGGCGATCGCGGTTGGCAACCGCACGGACCGCCCGGACTACGACTACCTCGACGGACTCACCATCCGTCTCTACGGGGTTGCTTCTCAGCTGGACATGACCATGCCGATCGTCCAGCCCGATGGCAGTGTGCACTCGCTCCGCATCTCAGGTACGCCTGACGCACCTGTCGTCACCGGCGCCGACGCCACCGTCCAGGTGGTGTCGCGCGCTTAAGCGGTGCCCGCTGGGTCCCGAACCCCTTCCGTCTCGGGACCCGGCGGCACCACATGCCACTAACCTGTGAGCATGACCGACGCCGTGTCCCCCCGCGCCGCCCACACTCCCGATCGGCTCCGGCCCGACACCCTCGCTGTGCACGCGGGCATCCACCGCAGTGCGTTCGAGGAGATGGCGGAGCCTCTCTACATCACCCAGGGATACGTGTACCCGAACGCAGCCGAGGCCGAGGCTGCCTTTGCTGGCGAGATCGAGCGCTATCAGTACTCGCGTTACGGAAACCCCACCGTCACCACCTTTGAAGAGCGCCTCGCCGCCATCGAGGGTGCTGAGGCGTGTTTTGCGACGGCGACGGGAATGGCCGCCGTCTTCGTCTCTCTCGCCTCGATCCTCAAGCAGGGTTCGCGCCTCGTGACCGGCCGTGCATTGTTCGGCTCAACCATCGCGGTGTTCGACGACTACTTCACCAACTGGGGCATCACCGTCGATTACGTCGAGGCGCACGACAACGCCGAATGGGAGCGGGCGCTGTCGACCCCGGCCGACGCCGTGTTCGTCGAGTCCCCCACCAACCCGATGCAGGACGTCGTCGACATCGCTGCGGTCGCAACGCTCGCGAAGAAGGCCGGCGCGATCTTCATCGTCGACAACGTCTTCGCCACGCCGCTCGGCCAAAAGCCGCTCGAGTTGGGCGCTGACGCCGTCGTGTACTCAGCGACCAAGCACATCGATGGCCAGGGTCGCGTTCTCGGTGGTGCCGTGCTCGGCAACGCGGACTACATCAACGGCCCCGTGCGCACGATGGTGCGGACGATCGGGGCGACGATGAATCCGTTCACCGCTTGGGTGCTGTCAAAGTCACTTGAGACGCTGTCGCTGCGCGTGCGCGCCCAGGCGTCTTCCGCACTCGACCTCGCGCAGTGGCTCGAGGCTCACCCCAAGGTCGCTGCGGTTCGCCACCCGTTCCTCGTCAGCCACCCCCAGCATGAGCGCGCAAAGCAGCAGATGACGCTCGGTGGCACCCTTGTCACCTTCGACATCGCGATTCCTCAGGGCGTGGACCCGCACGGTGACGAGGCGAAACTCGCCACCTTCCGTTTCCTCGACGCGTTGCGCATCGTCAACCTCTCGAACAACCTCGGTGACTCGAAGTCGATCGCTACACACCCCGCGACAACGACTCATCGACGCATCGGCGTCGAAGGTCGCGCTGCCGTCGGCATCTCGGCGGCGACCGTGCGCTTGTCCATCGGCCTTGAGGATGTCGAGGACCTGCGCGAGGACCTCGCTCAGGCTCTCGACGCGATCTAGCGGGTCCTAGCGGCTGGCGCGGTAGGCGCGCAGTCGCAGCGAGTTGCCGACGACGAACAGGCTCGAACCACCCATCGCCCCTGCCGCGATCATCGGGTTGAGCAAGCCAAAGGCCGCCATCGGGATCGCGAGGACGTTGTAAGCAAAGGCCCAGAAGAGGTTGCCTCGGATCGTGCCGAGCGTGCGTCGCGCGAGGCTGATCGCATCGGGCACGGCGCGCACGTCGCCGCTCACCACCGTGATGTCCGACGCTTCACGCGCCACGTCCGCACCCGTGCCGATCGCGATACCGATGTCGGCAACCGCGAGCGCGGGAGCGTCATTGACACCGTCGCCCACCATGGCGACGCGGCGGCCACCTCGGCGGAGGCGCTCGAGCTCGGCGGCCTTGTCTCCAGGGAGAACCTCAGCGATGACCTCGTCGATGCCGAGTTCCGTCGCAACGGCCTGTGCGACGCGCTCATTGTCGCCGGTGAGGAGAGTGACGGACAGCCCGCGAGCGCGCAGAGTGTCGACTGCCTCGCGCGCACCCGGCTTGAGGGTGTCGGCAACGGCGAAGGCGATTTCGGCCGCGAGCTTCTCGCGGGTGACGAGGCTGGCGGCGCTATCGAGCAGACCGCCCACCACGGGTGCGGAGCGGCCTGCGAACACGACGGTCCGCCCATCCGCCTCTTGCTCTTCGGCCCACGTGGTGAGTTCCACGGAGATCGAGTCGAACAAGCGGCGTGACCCCACCGTCACGTCGACGTTCGCTCCGTTGGCACCCGCGGCCTGAACCGTAGCAACGGCTCCACGCCCAGGTAGCGAACGGAAGGACTTGATGGGCGCGGCGTCTCCCGCGTACGTGGCGATCGCGCGAGCGATCGGGTGCTCGGACCGGGCCTCGACCGAGGCGGCGGCTCGCACCACGGTGGCGGCAGCGTCGGCGTCCATCTGCGGGGCATGCGTGGCGGTCACTGCCATGTCCCCCGTGGTGAGAGTGCCCGTCTTGTCGAAGACCACAGCGGTGAGCGAGCGGGTGTCCTCAAGAACCCGTGGACCGCGAATCAGCACGCCCATCTGTGCACCGCGGCCTACGCCCACCATGATCGCGAGCGGCGTCGCGAGGCCGAGCGCACACGGGCACGAGATGATGAGGACCGCGACGGCGGCTGATACGGCACGCGCCGAGTCGTCGGTGGCGATGAGCCAAGCCGCGAGGGTGATGATCGCGAGCCCGATCACCACGGGCACAAAGATTGCTGAGATCCGGTCGGCGAGACGCTGGACCTTCGCTTTGCCTGTCTGGGCCTCGTCCACCATGCGCGCAATCTGCGCGAGCATCGTCTCGGTGCCGACGCGCGTGGCTTCGACGGTGAGGGCACCGTCGGTCGCAATGGTGCCGCCCACCACCTCGGATCCTTCGCGCACGGCAACCGGCGCGGACTCCCCGGTGACAAGCGAGGCGTCAACAGCGGCCTCGCCGTTGACCACCACTCCATCCGTCGCGATCGTCTCGCCGGGCTTCACGACAAAGCGCATGCCCATCTCGAGGGCATCACGCGCGATGACGGTGCCGTCTTCGAGGGTTGCGGTTGCCGACTGGCGCGCCGACAGGGCGCGGATCGCATCCCCTGCATGAGCGGAGGATCGCACCTCAAGCCACTTGCCGAGCACAATGAGCGACACGATGACCGCAGCGGTCTCGAAGTACACATGCCCGGCGCCTCGCACAAGGACGACCGCCGACCACGTCCATGCCGCGACGGAGCCGAGCGTGACGAGGGTGTCCATCGTCGTCTCGCCATGCCGGGCCGACGCAATGGTGGAGCGGTGAAAGGTCCACCCGCCGTAGAACACCACCGGCGTGGTGAGCGCTGCGACCACCCATTCCCAGCCAGAGAACTGAAGGCCCATCACCATCGAGATGAGCACAACCGGCACGGTGAGGACGGCGCTGATGATGAAGCGGCGACGCAAGTCGGAGATGCGTGCAGCATCGGCGTGAATGTGGGCCGCGTGTTCATCCGCGCGGCTCATCTCCGCGTGGCCGCGGCCGTGATCCTCGTCGGCGCGAGGAGTGAGCACCTGGTAGCCGAGACCCTCGATCGCGCTCCGCATCATGAGGTCGAGCTCCGCGGGATCGATCGTTCCGTCGGCGTGGACGGTCGCCCGCCGGGTCGCCACATTGACCGCCGCGTCAGTGACTCCAGGCAGTGCGGAAAGGCCGCGCTGAATCCCGGCAGCACAGCCCGCGCACGTCATCCCGCCGACGGCGAGGTTGAGCACCTGGCTGTCGTCCGCGTCGGCGTGGGTATCGGTGGTCGTCATCAAATGCTCCTTGCGGTCGCTGCCGGCGCCTTGTGGGTGCCGTGCTCATGTCCCCCACGAGGGCGTTCCCCTTCACCGTAAACCTTCCCCTCAACTGGAAGGTCAAGTGCAATGACTTGGCAGCGGGCCGGATCGGTGCATGACGCCGGATCGAGTGCCTCCGCACGCGAGACAAGCGCCTCCAGCTCGGCCTTTGCCGCCTCGAGCCGGCGGATCTGCTCCGTCACGTCATCGAGGTGATGGTGCAGGAGCGACCGCGTGTGCTCGCAGGTGCCTTCGCCATCCGCCTTCATCTGCAGAATGCGGCCCACTTCGCTCAGCGAAAGCCCCGCGGCCTGGGCGTCGCGAATGAAGGCGAGGCGTTCAAGGGTGGACCGGTCATAGTGGCGATATCCGTTCGCTTGACGCTCGGGCGCGGCAAGCAGGCCGATGCTCTCGTAGTACCGGATCGTCTTGGGCGTGAGCCCCGCGGCGTCTGCAAGTTGTCCGATGCGCATGCATTCATCGTACGCCAACCTTCCATCCCGCTGGAATGTTGTGAGCAATTGCACCTCTGCCCCCGCCCCCAGCACCGCAGAAGGCACTGAGGGTCGTTTTGCGCACGAGATCGACCATGAGCTCCTTTTGGGCGGGACGGGAGCGGTGTCGGGGCGGGAGCGGGGCGTGGAGGTGGCGAGGAGGCGGCGGAGGGCGTGCCACCGTTAACCCCACCGGCACCATCGGCGACGCCTACGGTGAAGACATGAGCACACCCCGCCGCCTCGGACTTCTCGGCGGAGTCACGTGGCACTCCTCGCTTGAGTACGAACGCCTCATCAACGAGGGCATCAACAAGCAGCTGGGCGGCGTTGCGTCCGGAGATCTCCTTGTGCGCTCCTACAACTTTGCCGACATTGCCGCAGCTCAAGAGTCAGGCGACTGGGCGGGCCTGGCCCGGCTCTTCGCGGACGACGCCGCTCGCATGGCCGACGCCGGGGCTGAGGGCATCGTCATCTGCGCCAACACGATGCACAAGATCGCGGCCGAGGTGGCGGAACGCTCCGACCTGCCCGTCATCGACATTCGCGATGCCGTGGCCGACGCCGTGCTCGCCCAGGGCCGTTCAACCGTCAGCCTCTTCGCGACGGCGTACACGATGCGGGAGCGGTTCTACATCGACCACCTCGCGCGCCGCGGCGTCACCGCACTGGTTCCGGAGGAACCCCACCTCAGCGAGGTCCACCGGGTGATCTACGAGGAACTTGCTCAAGGAGTCGTGCTGCCGGAAAGCCGCGAGACCATAAAACGCCTTGCCAGTGAGCTAGCCGAGCATGGCAGCGATGGTTTCATCGCGGGCTGCACGGAGATTCCGATGCTCGTCACTGCAGCCGATGTCGAGGGACCGTACTTCGACGCCCTCGCGCTGCATGCGGAAGCGGCTGTGCGCTTCGCACTGGAAGACACACGAGCGACTTAAACGAGCGGTTCGGCGTCGGGAACCCACCATCCCGCAGCGTCGAGCACATCGCGCGCGGCTTCCTCGCGAGTGACTCCGTCCGTGCTCACCACGGCGTCGTCCAGCTCAAGCTCCTCAAGAGCGTCGGCGATCTCAGCGGTACGCGCGAGGGCAAAGACCGTCCAGTCGCCGGCGGGCTCACGCGCGACGAGGCGCTCCTCTCGTACGGCCGCTGCAGCCTGGACCTGGACGATCGACACACTCGCGTGACCACCCGGCCCCGCAAAGGCGCGCGCGTAGTGATCGCGGTCTTCGGGGTCCTCGACCACGCGGGCGATCATCATGCAGCCAAAGCCGCGCTCTCGATAGATTGGCGCGAGTGCGGTGAGCGACGCAAAGAGGAGGCGCTGGTGATACGGATCATCGTCCTCGCGCGGCGAGGCCTCACATAAAACGTCGGCGTCAATGAAGCCCACGCGCACCCCCGCGCCACCCAAGAGCCCGAGCGCCGCGTAGCCAGTCGCCGTCTTCCCTGCCCCCATCGCTCCGTTGATGACAAGCACGCGGGTGGGCAGGTGCTTGCCCATGCACACCACCTGCGGATGACCGACCCACTGCCCGTACGGAGTGATGCGGTCGTAGCCGATGCGTTGATAGAGCGAGATCGCTTCCGGTTGAGCGGTGCCGGTCTCTAACACCAGCTGGATTGCACCCATACGTTCGGCCGCCCGTTCGAGGGCTCCCATCAATACGCGCGCATACCCGCTCCGGCGGTGCTCGGGCACCACGTAGAGGTGCTTGATCTCGGCAATGCCGGGGCCATGCGCTGGTGACCACCGAGCGGCGACGGTGCCCACCGGATCGCCGTGCGCATCGAGCCCAAGCAACGAGACGAACACGCTGTGTGGGCTGAGGTCAACGGGCGCCTCGGCGTCGTCGTAGCGGCGCGCCATTTCCAGTTGCTGTTCATTCCACAGCGACTGTGCGCGCGCATCGGTGAACGGAACCGCCACCACGGTGATCATGGCCCGAGCGTAGTCCTGCCGACCTGGAATAGCGTGGGTCTTGTCGCCGTTTCGACCCTTAGATGACGCGTCAACTGAACGGGTCGATGAGAGGATGCGCACATGCAGAAGATCGGCTTCTTGTCCTTCGGGTGGTGGTCGAAGGCGCCGGGCTCCGTGGTGCGCACGCCATCGGACCTCATGCATGACACCATCGCGCTGGCCGAGGCGGCCGAGGACGCCGGTATGGATGGTGCGTGGATTCGCGTCCACCACTATGACCAGAACATCTCCTCCCCCTTTCCGCTACTCGCCGCCATGGGCGCGCGCACCTCGACGGTGGAGCTGGGCACTGGCGTCATCAACATGCGCTACGAGAACCCGCTCTACATGGCGGAGGCGGCAGCGACGGCCGATCTCATTGCGAATGGACGCCTGCAACTGGGCGTGAGCCGAGGCTCACCGGAAGCACCGCTCGATGGACCGGGCAGCTTCGGCTATCCACTGCCTGACGGAGTGAGCCCCGCGGAGGACGCGGCTGAGCGCATTGCCCGCTTCCGCGAGGCGATCTCGGGGGTCGGCATTGCCGAGCCGGGACCCACCGCGCATGTGATGCACGGTCAGATGTTGCCGATCACTCCCCAGGCGCCCGGGTTGTCCGAGCGCATTTGGTACGGCGCGGGCTCCAATGACTCCGCCCGTCGCGTGGGGGAACTTGGCATGCACCTCATGTCGTCAACGCTTGTTCTGGAGGCAACGGGCGAACCGCTCGGAGTAGTTCAGGCGCGTCAGATCGAGGTGTTCCGCGAGGCGTGGCGAGCAGCAGGCCACGAGGGTGAGCCGCGCGTGTCCGTCTCGCGCTCGATCATGCCGATCATCGACGACGCGACGGCGCGCTACTTTGGCCCGTTGCTCGAGCGCGACAAGATGGGCGGCAATCGCGACCACGTGGGTGAACTCGAGAACACGCTGTCGACATTTGGGAAGACGTACGTGGGCAGCGTCGACAAGATCGTGGCCGAGCTTCGCGAGGACGACGCTGTGATGACGGCCGACACCCTCCTCGTGACAGTGCCAAATCAGCTAGGCGCCGACTTCAACCGCATCACGTTTGACGCCCTGGTCGAGATCAGGAATCTCTTGAGCAACGGCTGACGCCGCGATAATGCGGACGCGGCGGCTAGGCCGTGGCGAGAACGCCGTTGATGACCGAGGCGAAGAAGCCCAATCCGTCAGTGCCCGTGCTGTGGCCCTCAGTGCTCTCCGGACCGAAGCCGGGTTCGACCGCGTGCTCCGGGTGAGGCATGAGGCCCACCACGTTGCCGCGCGCGTTGGTCACGCCCGCAATGTCACGGCGAGATCCGTTGGGGTTCCAGCCCACGTAACGGAACGCGACGCGGCCTTCGGACTCAAGTTCGTCGAGCACGCGCTCGTCGGCCACATACTGGCCGTCCTGGTTCTTCAACGGAACAACAATCTCGTCACCAGACGAGTACGCGTTGGTCCATGCGGTGTCGGCGTTCTCAACGCGGAGCGTCTGGTCGCGGCACACAAAGTGGCGGTGGTCGTTCTTGATCATCGAGCCCGGCAGCAGGTGCACCTCGGTGAGGATCTGGAATCCGTTGCAGATTCCCAGCACCGGCATGCCGCCGTGCGCAGCATCGACCACTTTGTCCATGATCGGCGAGAAGCGCGCGATCGCGCCCGCACGCAAATAGTCACCGTATGAGAAGCCGCCCGGCAACACCACGGCGTCGACGTCTTTGAGGTCGGGCTCGGCATGGAAGAGCGACACTGCCTCCGCACCGGCGATGCGAATGGCGCGCAGAGCGTCGCGGTCATCGAGAGAGCCCGGGAAAGTGACGACGCCGATGCGGGCGCTCATGCGAGGAGATCCTCGGCACCGGAGGGTCGTGCCGCCTCACTCGCAGCGCCATGCGAGCCGCAGCCACAGTTGCCACCGCACTGCTTCACACTCACCGCGACCACGTCCTCGATCACGGGGTTGCTGAGAAGTGTTTCGGCGGCATGCTGAACCGTTGCAAGCACCTCATCCGTTACTTCACCATGCACCTTGAGCTCAAAGCGCTTGCCTTGGCGAACAGAACGGAAGCCCGCGATGCCGAGGCGCTCGAGCGCCGCACCGATGGCCTTTCCCTGAGGATCGAGAATTTCGGGCTTGGGCATCACGTCCACGATGATCTTGGGCATGGGCTCAGTCTAGCCCTGGCACCGATGCACCCGAAGGTGCCAGATGGGCTGTCAGCAGACCCAGTTGTACTCAATCTCCGTCGTGGTCAGCCACGTCGCCAGCTTTTTGGAGTTCGACTCCCAGTACGCGATGTTGCCGGAGTACTCAACCAGCACGCCGATGTCGTCACCGAGTTCGGGCGCGGCAACGCGAGGCACGCCCGGCGACATGGCGAGCGCACCACCCCCACCGCCGCTCACGGCGACGCCAGGGAGACTGGCCGCAGCGTCGGGGGCTGAACCCAGTGCAGCGTCGGCGTCAGTGTCAACCACGGCGTCGTCTTCAGCGTCGCCAAACCCGCCCGAAATCCACGACTCGATGTTGCGCCGCGGATCCGGGAACTCATCGATGTTGGCTGGGTCGTACTGGTACCACGTGGTGCCCTCGATCGTCAGCACCTCGTTGCCGCACGCGGGGTAGAACTCGACGTCCGCCGTCATCGCTTTCACGTAGCCCGGGGTGCCAAAGTCCTGTCGATCGAAAGGTCCGGCGCTCTCAGCATCATTCGCGCACCCCGTAGCAAGCAGGAGAACAGCAGTCGCGGCAATCGCAACACGATTGTTCATGTGATGACAACGCTCCATGCTGGGAATTCGTTGGGAAAAGGCAATCCCGCCGCCATCGCGATAGTACGCGACGACGGCGGGATTGAGGGCCCGTCAAGGCGGGCCGATGCTCACTGAGCAGACCTAGAGGTTCGAACCCTTGAGCGAGCCCGTCACGGTGTCCTCGGCGGGCATCACGATGCACACGATGTCGCGGTCACCGGCGCTCCACGACTGGCTCGAGGGGGTGAGGTGCGTGAAGAAGAGCGTGGACTCCATGTAGTCCGTGCCCACGTAGGTCTCGAACTCGGCGAAGCAGTACTCGTCAGCTTCGTCGCGAACAGCGATGATGTTGTAGGAGTCGAGGCTCGACTTCTTGACGGCGTAGACCTCGCCCTCGTGCTCCTTGTCGCAACCGACAACGGGCAAGCTCTCAACCTGCGTCGAGGCGTCGAGCAGGCCATTCAGGCACTGACCCGCCTTGAACTCCTGAGCGCTCTTGCTGCAGCCTGCCAGCGCAGCAACGCCCAGAACAATCACACCGACCGTGCTCATGCGACGCAAATTCATGTGTTTCCTCCCTTGAAACCCCCGGTATGAGGGCATAGAAAACGGGAGCCCGTGCTCCCGTAGCGGGCCTAACCTAGCAGTGATGCACGTCACATTTCTTGTGAACCGGTTAACGATTTGCGGCATGCGAACAGGCGCCGCTGACGAGTGCTCAAGCCGACGTCAGCCCACGAGTCGGTCGTATGCCTCAAGGTATCGGGAGCGCGTGAGATCGATGATGTCAGCCGGTAGCGGGGGCGGCGGCGTGTCACCGTGGCGATCCCAACCCGACTCCGATGAGGCCAACCAGTCACGGACGAACTGCTTGTCGAAGCTCGGTTGGGCGCGGCCCGGCTGCCATGTATCGATTGGCCAGTACCGGCTGGAGTCGGGAGTGAGCACCTCGTCCGCCACCATGATCTCTCCCGTGGCATCGCGGCCGAACTCGAACTTGGTGTCCGCAAGGATGATGCCCTTGCTGAGCGCAATCTCGTGAGCCCTCGCGTACATCGCGAGAGTGAGGTCGCGCAGCGCTGCGGCGTCCTCTGATCCAATGCGCGCGACGACGTCGTCAAAGGTGACGTTGACATCGTGATCGCCCACGTCGGCCTTGGTGGCCGGCGTGAAGATGGGCTCCGGAAGCCGCGAGCCGTCCTCAAGACCGTCCGGCAACGCAATCCCGCAGACCGTTCCGCTTGCGCGGTATTCCGTCAGGCCCGAGCCAGTGAGGTAGCCACGCGCGACGCACTCAACAGGAAACATGTCGAGTCGGCGCACCACCATGGCGCGTCCCTGTACCTCTGCGGGAACATCCGCCTCGACCGTGTGGTCGCGCACGACCTCACGCAGACGGTCGAACCACCACAGCGACAGCGCAGTCAGCACGCCGCCTTTACCGGGGATCTCCGAAGGCAACACCCAGTCGTACGCGCTGATCCGGTCCGATGCGACGACGAGCATCACATCACCCCGCGGGTGCGGAGTCTCGGGCACGTATAGGTCTCGTACCTTCCCGCTGTACACGTGCCGCCATCCCTCCACCGGCAGCACTGCTGGCGGTGTGGAGAATCCCGGCATTGCTAGCGCACCTCGGCGTCGGTGCTCGCAACCGCAAGCGCGATGTCGGAACGGTGGTGCGAGCCTTCAAGCGTGATGTAGTCGACGCCCTTGTACGCCCGTTCGCGCGCGGCGGCCAGAGTGGGGCCTTGACCGACAACGGACAGCACACGGCCGCCGGCGGAGACAAGAGCCCCCTCATCGGTGAATGCGGTTCCGGCGTGGAGGACGTGAACATCCGGCTCATCCTCGACCTCGGCGAGACCGCCGATCGGGTCTCCCGATCGCGGCGCTGCGGGGTAGCCCTTTGCCGCGATCACCACCGTGACGGCGCCGCCTTCTTCCCATTCGAGAGGCTCGATCTCATCGAGCCGACCCTGCGCCGCGGCCAGGAGGACACCGGCGAGCGGCGTGCGCAACTGCGCCAGCACGGCCTGCGTCTCGGGATCGCCAAACCGGGCGTTGAACTCGACCACGCGCAACCCTTTTGACGTGAGCGCGAGGCCGCAGTAGAGAACACCGACAAAAGGAGTGCCGCGCCGCGCCATCTCATCGATGGTGGGTTGCGCAACAGTGGCGACCACCGTGTCCACAAGGTCATCAGGTGCCCACGGCAGTGGGGTGTACGCACCCATGCCGCCGGTGTTTGGACCCTGATCTCCATCATGGGCACGCTTGAAGTCCTGGGCCGGCTGGAGCGGCACCACAGTGCGACCATCCGACAAGCAAAAGAGGCTCACTTCGGGCCCGTCGAGGTACTCCTCGACCACCACAACACCGCCGGCCTCGATGACGCTGAGGCCGTGAGCCACCGCCTCTTTTCGGTCATCGGTCACAACGACCCCCTTGCCCGCAGCAAGGCCGTCATCCTTGACGACGTAGGGCGCACCGAACTCGTCAAGCGCCGCTTCAAGTTCCGATGGCGTGGCGCAGACGCGTGGCTCAGCGGTGGGCACACCCGCGGCCGCCATGATCTCCTTCGCAAAGGCCTTGGAACCCTCGAGCTTCGCCGCTGCGGCATCGGGCCCAAAGGCCGCAATCCCCGCTGCCCGCAACGCGTCGCCGACACCGGCCACGAGCGGCGCCTCGGGTCCGATCACGACGAGGTCGACGCCGAGCTCGATAGCAAGGTCCGTCACCGCGCGTGGGTCGAGCGGATTGCCTTGGTGCAGCACCGTGGGCATCGCCTTCACGCTCACCACCGAGCCGATGCCCGGGTTACCAGGCAGGGCATGGAGGGCGTCGACAGCGGGATCGTGGCAGAGGGCGCGAGCCAGGGCATGCTCACGCGCGCCAGAACCGACAAGAAGGATCTTCACAGCGTCCAGCCTAACGAGTGCGGGTGGTGCGAGTTCCCCACGCCCGCTCGTGAGGAACCGAGCGGATCATGTGGGGCATGGCGACCACAGTCGCCTAGCGAGCGTGCAACAGGTCGTGGCGGACGATGATCTCGTCGCGCGCAGGACCGACACCGATGGAGGAGATGCGGCAACCCGAGATCTTCTCGAGTGCGAGCACGTAGTCCTGTGCGTTCTGAGGCAGATCGCTGAACTCGCGTGCGGCCGAGATGTCCTCCTCCCAACCGGGGAAGGTCTCGTAGATCGGCACGGCTGCGGCAAAGTCCGCCTGATCCTGCGGCAGCTCGTCGACCCGCTTGCCTCCGACGTCGTAGGCGACGCAGACGGGAATCTCCTTGATGCCGGTGAGCACGTCAAGCTTCGTCAGCACGAGGTCGGTGAGGCCGTTGACGCGCGCCGAGTAACGCGCGATGACGGCGTCGTACCAACCGCAGCGGCGAGGGCGGCCCGTCGTGGTGCCGAACTCATGGCCCACATCGCGCAGCCTCTCCCCCCACTCGTCTTCGAGCTCGGTGGGGAAGGGCCCCTCCCCCACACGGGTCGTGTAGGCCTTGACGATGCCGATCACCGAGTCGATCTTGGTGGGGCCGACGCCGGAGCCAGTGCACGCGCCGCCTGCGGTCGCGTTCGAGGACGTGACGAAGGGGTAGGTGCCGTGGTCGACGTCGAGCATTGTCGCCTGGCCTCCTTCGAACAGGACGGTCTTGCCGGCGTCGAGTGCCTCGTTGAGCACAAGCGAGGTATCGGTCACCATGGGCGCCAGACGGTCGCGGTAGCTGAGCAGCTCCTCGGCCACCTCGTCCACGGTGATGGCGCGACGGTTGTAGACCTTGACGAGCAAGTGGTTCTTGGTCGCGAGCGCGCCTTCGATCTTGTCGCGCAGCACCGCCTCGTCGAACAGATCGCCCATGCGGATGCCGACGCGGTTGATCTTGTCGGCGTACGCGGGACCGATGCCGCGGCCCGTCGTGCCGATCTTGCGCTTGCCGAGGAAGCGCTCCGTCACCTGATCAAGAGTGCGCGCATACGGCGCGATCACGTGCGCCGCGTTCGAGATGAGCAGCTTGGACGGGTCGACGCCGCGCTCGATGAGGCCATCGAGCTCCGACATCAGCACGTTGATGTCGACGACGACGCCGTTGCCGATGACGGGTGTGACGTCCGGCGTCAGGATGCCCGAGGGCAGCAGATGCAGGGCGAACTTCTGGTCGCCGATCACCACGGTGTGACCGGCGTTGTTGCCGCCGTTGAACTTCACGACATAGTCGACGCGGCTGCCGAGCACATCGGTGGCCTTGCCTTTGCCTTCGTCGCCCCATTGGGCTCCGACGATCACGACGCCTGGCATGGCGCCCTCCCCTCACCCGGTCGCGGCCGGGGCTTGGTGGTAGTGGGTGGAACGTGCGAACGCCCCCGGTGCAATCTAGCGACCGGGGGCGTTCCGCATCACAGTTGCTAGATCTTCTTACCAGCCGAGCCGAGCTGCTGGCACGCCTCGACGACGCGAGCGGCCATGCCTGCCTCGGCGAGCTTGCCCCAGGCACGCGGGTCGTAGGCCTTATTGTTGCCCCACT
>CAZRHL010000033.1:0-16840 GCA_964600005.1 uncultured Demequinaceae bacterium | reverse complement strand
AAAAAGTGACTCGAATCACCCACCTACGCTCTCGTAACCTACGCCGCCGTAAGTTACATTGAGGGAATGCAACACCTGATGACGTCGCCGTCGCTCCTTACGGGGGACGAGCCACCCAATCTCCCCGCACTTCTGCAGGACCGCGCCACCGCTCACCCGGACCGTCCCTTCGCTGAGGTGTCCACGGACGGCGCCTGGCACGTCATCACTCTCGCTGAGTTTCACGCTCAGGTCCGTGCGGTCGCACGTGGCCTCATCGCCACCGGTGTCGCTCTTGGCGACCGAGTCGGCATCATCGGCGACACCCGCTACGAGTGGTCAGTGGTCGACTTCGCCACGCTCACCGCGGGCGCCGTCACCGTCCCCATCTATCCCTCCTCGTCCGCCGAGCAGATCGCCTGGATCGCGGCCGACGCTGGGCTCAAGGTCATCGCTGCCGACACCGAGGAACGGGCGCAGCTTGCGCGCGAGGCCTGCCCGGACGTCACCGTGGTGATGATGACCACCGATGGACTCGCCGATGCCGCCAGCGCAGGCGTCACCGTGACCGAAGACGATCTGGACGCCCGCACCGCAACCCTTGAATCCGGGGACCTTGCCACCATCATCTACACGTCCGGGACCACCGGCCGCCCCAAGGGCGCGATGCTCAGCCACGGCAACTTTGTCCACCACTGCATCAACATTGAGCGCGACCCCAACTTTGGCGGCTTCGTGCGCGAAGAAGGCGCGCGCCTCCTCCTCTTCCTGCCGTTGGCCCACGTATTCGGCCGTATCGCGATGATCCTGTCGCTCTCCGCGGGCGCGGTCATCGGCTACGCGCCCACGCACAAGACCCTTGCGGCGGACATGAAGACGTTCCGCCCCACTTTCATGGTGTTGGTGCCGCGCGTGCTCGACACGATCTACAACAGGGCCGACGCTGCGCAGCGGGGCCTCAAGAAGAAGATCTTCCGCTGGTCCGCACACGTGTCGCGTGCGATGTCGCAGGCGCGCGAACGCGGCCGCGTGAGCCGGTCACTCAAGGCGCGGCACGCGATCGCTGACCGGCTCGTCCTCGCGAAGATCCGAGAGCTGATGGGCGGCCAGATGCAGTACGTCCTCGCGGGAGGGGCACGTCTCAGTGAGGACTCGGGGCACTTCTTCCGCGGCCTCGGCATGGTGGTCCTGCAGGGCTACGGTCTCACCGAGACGACGGCCGCGGCCATGGGATCGCCCGAACACGGCGGCATCGTGGGCACCGTGGGCAAGCCGATCGCCGGCACCGAGATGTGCCTCGCAGACGACGGCGAGATCATGCTCCGCGGCCTCAACCTCTTCCAGGGCTACTGGAATGCGCCCGAGGAGACGGCCGCCGTCATGCGCGACGGCTGGTTCGCCACCGGTGACCAGGGTCGCGTGGATAACGGTGCGCTCAGCATCATCGGCCGCAAGAAGGAGATCCTCGTGCTCTCCTCCGGCAAGAACGTCCAGCCCGCCGTCCTCGAGGACGCGATGCGCACCCACCCCGCCATTCAAGACACCGTGGTGGTGGGCGAGGGCAAGCACTTCGTCTCCGCGCTCGTCGCGCTCGATGAGGTGATGCTCCCGTCGTGGCTCGACGCTCACGACCTCCCGCAGCTCACCATCGAGGAAGCCTCCACCCACGTGGGTGTGCGCGACCTCATCCACCGCGCCGTGGAGGCCGCAAACGCGAAGGTCTCACGCGCCGAGTCCATCCGTGAGTTCCGCATCGTGCCGCGCTCCTTCAGCGAGGCGCGCGAAGAGCTGACAGCGTCGCTCAAGGTCCGTCGCGCCAACGTCCTGTCCAATTACGCCGAGATCGTCGAGGAGATCTACGCGCGCGCGATCCCCAAGCGCGCAAAGCGTGGCGGGTGAACACGGGCGTGTGCGGCATCCCGTACAGCGTGGTGCTTGCGATCATCGAACGCGAGGGGATAGGTCCGGTCCGGGATGAGGGGCTGTTGCAATCTGCGCTCGACCGTCCGCACACCACCCTTATGGGCCACCCGGCCTATCCCAGCACGGCTCAGCAGGCGGCAGCGCTGCTCCATTCCGTCTGTTTGAATCATGCACTTGTTGACGGAAACGAGCGGCTTGCCGCGATCCTTGGGCTCGTGTTCCTTGACCTCAATGGCGCATCCTTCGAGATGACAAACGACCAACTGTTCGAGCTCGTCATGGACGTCGCCTCCGGCCAGCTGCGAGACGTTGACGCCATCGCAGCGCGGCTTCACGTGGTGAAACGGTGAGCGGCACGTGTACGCACGCGTCGCAGGCGCGCGGCTAGGGTGAGAACCATGAGCACGCGTCCTTCCGCAGCCCACCGTTTTCCCGTGACGCGCACCACCGCGCCGGTGCCAGCGGATGAGCGCGCGAGGCTCATGGACAACCCCGTCTTCGGCACTGTCTTCACCGACCACATGGCCTACGCCGTGTGGCACGCGGACAGCGGTTGGTCCGGTCATGAGGTGCGCCCCCTTGCGCCGCTGCCCATGCATCCCGGTGCTGCCGTGCTCCACTACGCGCAGCAGGTGTTCGAAGGCCTCAAGGCTTTCAAGCAGGCCGATGGCTCGGTCGCCGTGTTCCGCCCCGACCGCAACGCCGCCCGCATGGCAGCGTCGTCCGTGCGCATGGCCCTGCCCGTGCTCCCGGAAGAGGACTTCCTCGCCGCAATCGACACCCTCGTCGCCGTCGACAAGGCGTGGGTTCCCGACGCCCCCGGCGCGAGCCTGTACCTGCGCCCCGCGCTGTTCGGAACCGAACCGTCGCTGCTCGTGGTCCCCCCGCAAGAGGTGACCTTCACTCTCACCGCCTGCAGCGTCGGCGCCTATCTCCGCTCCGCGTCAGAAGGCGTGTCGATCTGGATCACGCGTGACTACCACCGTGCGAACGAGGGCGGCACGGGCGAGGCGAAGACCTCCGGCAACTACGCGGCCTCGATGCTCGCCACCCAACAGGCCCACGACAACGGCTGCGGTCAGGTGCTCTTCCTTGACGCCAAGGAAAGCCGGTACGTCGAGGAACTCGGCGCGATGAACCTCATGGTCGTCATGCAGGACGGCTCGGTGCGCACCCCGCCGCTCGGCGGCACCATCCTCCCCGGCGTGATCCGTGACTCGATCATTCAGCTCCTGCGGGACGAAGGCCGCGAGGTGACTGAGGAGCGCATCGAGTTGGCCGAGTTGCTCGACGACATTCGCGCCGGCCTCGTGGCGGAAGTGTTCGCGTGTGGCACCGCGGCAAACGTCACATCGGTGGGGCGCGTCAAGGGGGAGGGGATCGACGAGCGCGTGGGCACGGGAACGCCCGGCCCCGTCACCCTCGCCACGTTGCAGCGCCTCACGGATATCCAATACGGCCGCGCGGAAGACGCTCACGGCTGGATGCGCCGTATCGCCTGACAACGGCCGCCTCCGCGTGTGATGCTGTGCCCATGAAGCCATTGGGAGCGGCACTCGTCTTTCTCGCCGAGATCGGCATGTACATCTGCCTCGCACTCACCGGGTGGGCGTGGGGTGTGGGCTTCTTGCGCATCGTGCTCGCCGTGCTCCTGCCCGTCGTTGGTGCGGCGCTATGGGCGATCTTCATGGCCCCGAAAGCCCCCCGGAAGCTCAAGACGCCGTGGCTCGTCATCGCCCGCATCGACCACATTGTGGTCGCGTCGGTTCTCGCATTCTTCTCCGGCTACCCCGTGCTCGCCATCATCACCACCGTGCTCATGCTGATCGGCACACCGATGGCCGGCGACCTCACCAACTGGCCCGGGGGAGAGCGAGTGCCCACATGAGCGCATGGGAGGTCGAGGAACATCACCTCACATTCGGGGGGCGTCGCGTGCGGTGGTACAGCGCTGGCCCGGCCGACGCCGCACTCACCGTCATGTGGCACCACGGCACCCCCAACACGGGTGAGCCGCCCCAGCCGCTGTTTGAAGCGTCGGCTGCACGGGGGATCCGCTGGCTTGGCTTCGATCGCGCGGGTTACGGCGAAAGCGAGCGGGAACAGGGCCGCAGCATCGCCGACGCTGCCCGGGTTGCGCTCGCGGTTGCGGACGACGCTGGGGTTGAGCGCTTCGCCGCCGCCGGCCATTCTGGGGGCGGGCCGCACGCGATGGCGGCCGCGGTGCTCGCACCCGAGCGTGTGGCAGCGGTGGTCTCGGTATCCGGTCTCGCGCCGCTCAACGCGGACGGGCTTGATTACTACGCGGGCATGCATCCGGGCAGCGCAGCCGAGCTGCGAGCCGCGCAAGCGGGGGCCGGTCAGGTCGAAGCGTTGCTCGCGGCCACCGAGTTTGACCCCGATCTTTTCACGCAAGCCGATTGGGCGGCCCTCGAAGGGACATGGTCGTGGCTCAACAAGGTGGCTGCACAGGGAGTCGCGAACGGGCTCGCGGGTTCCGTTGACGACAACCGTGCATACGTGACGGACTGGGGAGTGGACGTGCGCCGCGTGGCGGTGCCGGTGCTGCTTGTCCACGGTACCGAGGACCGCGTGGTCCCGATCTCTCAGTCGAGATGGCTGGCGCGCCATGTGGAGAGTGCGCGCCTGTGGGAACGCGAGGGAGCAGGGCATATCTCGGCGTTGGGCGATGGCGAAGACATTCTCGACTGGCTGATCGACACCGTCCGCGCATAAGGGCTGTGGATACCTAGGCCAGACGCGCCGCCCGGCGTAATCTGGTCGCACCATGGACCAGGTGCCCGAATACACGCTCACGCGAAAGCGCATCAAGAACTTGCGCTTGACCGTCAAAGCACCTGATGGAGACGTGGTGGTGAGCGCTCCGCGTCACGTGCCGGATGCCGCCATCGCGGCATTCGTCAAAGACAAGGCCGCGTGGATTCAGAAGCACAGAGACAGGCTCGCGAATCAGCCGCGTCCGCTCGAGGCTGGGCCGGAGGCGGAGGCAATGCGTGCCCACCTCAAGGAGACGGTGCCGCCACTCGTTGAGTACTGGGCGGATCGCATGGGACTGCCGATGCCCACGCTCGCCTTCCGGCGCATGACCACCCGGTGGGGGTCATGCAACACGCAGACCAAGCGGATCACGTTCAACCTCGAACTGGGCAGGCGTGACCCGGAACTTCTTGAATACGTGGTGGTGCACGAACTCGCCCACCTCATCGAGCGCGGCCACAATGCGCGGTTCTACGAGGTGATGGACGAATACCTGCCCGAGTGGCGCATCCTCCGGCGCGTCCTCAACGGCTCGTCTTCGCCCGCTCCGTGAAAGGGGCGGCGCAAATCACCCGATCTGTGCGAGAATAACCGCGATGCATACCGCGATCATCATTCTGTAGCGCGTCGGCTCACCCCCGACGCGCAGCCTCCCGACGCCACAGGGGGGCTTTTTTGTTGGGGTGACGTGCGAGCGGAATGCCTGTTTGACCTGGGAGGACACCATGGCGGATCTCACCGTTGAGATCTACGACACGACGCTGCGCGACGGCGCCCAGCAAGAGGGCATGAACCTGTCGGTCGCGGACAAGTTGGCCATTGCGGCCCTCCTCGATGAGCTTGGCGTGGGCGTCATCGAAGGCGGCTGGCCCGGTGCCGTTCCAAAAGACACCGACTTCTTCTCCTTGGTTCACAAGGAGCTCGAGTTCACCAACGCGCAGTTCGCCGCCTTCGGCATGACGCGCCGCGCGGGCACGAGCGCCGCGAACGACCCCCAGGTGCGTGCGCTGCTCGACTCCGAGGCGCCGCTCATCACCTTGGTGGCGAAGTCCGACATCCGTCACGCCGAGCGCGCATTGCGTGTGAGCGGTGACGAGAACCTCCGCATGATCGAGGAGACGGTCGCATTCCTTGTGGGCGAAGGCCGCCGCGTGCTCCTCGACGCCGAACATTTCTTTGACGGCTACCGATACGACCCCGAATACGCGATCACGGCGCTCCTCGCTGGTGAGGCCGCCGGTGCGTCCACGTTGGTGCTGTGCGACACCAACGGCGGCATGCTGCCCGATGACGTGGCCGCGGTCGTGACCGAGGTGCGGGCGCGCACGTCGGCACAGCTCGGCATGCACGCCCACAATGACTCCGGCTGCGCTGTCGCGAACTCGATGGCGGCCGTGGCGGCGGGAGCGACACACGTCCAGGGCTGCGTCAACGGCTACGGCGAACGCACCGGCAACGCTGACCTCGTGGCGGTGGCCGCAAACCTCGAGCTGAAGCGCGGCGCAGTTGCCCTCAAGTCGGATGGCCTGCGAGAGTCGACGCGCATCGCCCACGCGATCTCCGAGATCACGAACATCGCGCCATTCACACGTCAGCCGTACGTGGGTGCTTCAGCCTTTGCACACAAGGCAGGCCTCCACGCCTCCGCCATCAAGGTGGACCCCGACCTCTACCAGCACACCGATCCCGCCTGCGTGGGCAACGACATGCGCATGCTCGTGTCCGAGATGGCAGGCCGGGCGTCCATTGAGCTCAAGGGCAAGGAGCTCGGCTTCGACCTCAGTGGTCAGTCCGAGGTGCTCACCAAGGTGACCGACCGGGTGAAGAACGCGGAGGCGGCGGGCTACACCTATGACGCGGCCGACGCGTCCTTCGAGCTCCTCCTTCGCTCCGAGATGGGTGATGCCCCCTCGTATTGGGAGGTTGAGCGCTGGAACGTGGCCGTGGCGTCGGCCCCCGGCAACCCACAGGACGCCGACGCCGAGGCGATCGTCAAGATCCGGGCGGGGGAGAAGCGCTTCCTCACCGTGGGCGAAGGAAACGGCCCGGTCAACGCGCTCGACCACGCGCTGCGCCAAGCGCTGCTTGCGGTGTATCCGGAGATCGCCCGCTTCGAACTCGTCGACTTCAAGGTCCGCATCATGGACGCGAGCCACGGCACCGACGCGGTGACCCGTGTGCTCATCACGACGCTCGACACTGACACCGGCCGCACGTGGTGCACGGTGGGAGTGGGCCCCAACGTCATCGAGGCGTCGTGGGAATCGCTGACCGAGGCGCTCCTCTACGGCCTTCTCAAGGCAGGTGTCTCACCTCAGCCGTAGGCGGAATCGGTCGTGACCGCGTGCTCACCGGCTGAGAATGGACGGTATGCACGGTGAATACAAGGTTCCTGGGGGCAAGCTCGTCGTTGCGGACGTTGAGACGGCCGGGGACGGTGACGCGCGGGCTCTTTCCAGCGTCGTGCTCTCCGGTGACTTCTTCCTCGAGCCTGCCGAAGCCCTCCTCGCGATCAACGGCGCCCTCACAGGGCTGCCTGCGTCCACTCCGGTAGACCGCCTCGCCGACGTGGTGGCAAGCGCCGCAGGGGAGGCCGAGTTCATCGGTTTCAGCCCCGAGGCGGTTGCCATCGCCGTGCGCCGCGCACTCGGCCACGCGACGAGCTGGCACGACCACTCCTTCGAGTTGATCCACGATGTCCCACGCCACCCCCACATGCAGATGGCGCTCGACGAGGTGCTTGCCCTGGAGGTGGGCGCGGGAGCGCGTGGTCCCGCTCTGCGAATCTGGGAGTGGGAGCGCAACACGGTGGTGATCGGCTCGTTCCAGTCGGTGCGCAACGAGATCGACCCTGACGGTGTCGACAAGCACGACATCACCGTGACGAGGCGGGTGTCCGGCGGCGGCGCGATGTTCATCCAGCCTGGCAACACGATCACCTACTCGCTGTACGTGCCTGCCTCGCTCGTCGAGGGGCTCACCTTTGAGCAGTCCTACGCCTTCCTTGACGATTGGGTGCTCGGCGCGCTCCGTGAGCTTGGCATCAATGCGACGTATGTGCCGCTCAACGACATCGCCTCACCGGCAGGCAAGATCGCCGGTGCCGCTCAGAAGCGCTACGCGAACGGCGCGGTCCTTCACCACGTGACGATGGCGTACGACATTGACGCCGACGCGATGCTTGAGGTGCTCCGCATTGGCCGCGAGAAGCTCTCCGACAAGGGGACCAAGAGCGCGAACAAGCGTGTTGACCCGTTGCGCTCCCAGTCCGGCATGACGCGTGAGGCTGTCATCGCGTCGTTCCTTGCGCATTTTGCGTCGCGCTATGCGACCACGCCGGGGGCCGTGAAGGACCATGAGGTCGAGCGGGCCCAGACGCTCGTTGCCGAGAAGTTCTCCACTCCGGAATGGCTCAACCTGGTGCCCTGAGGCGCTAGATGGCGACGCCCACCACAAGGCCGATGCCATAGGTGATCGCCATGGCGAGGCTGCCGCCGACGACGTTGCGCACAACGGCACGACGCACGGGAGACTTCGCGACGTAGGCGGACACGTAGCCCGTGATCGCGAGCATGATGACGACCAGCCCGAAGGTGAGCGGAATTCGTGCGCTCGCGGGCGGCAGCGTGGTGGTGAGCAGGGGCGCGATGCCGCCCACAGTGAAGGCGATGATCGACGCGATCCCGGCCGCCCACGGGCTTGTGAGGTCGTCAGGGTCGATACCCAGGTGCATCCGCGCGTGGATGTCGACCGGATCCTTGCTCATCTGCTCAGTCGCCGCGCGGCGCGCAGTGTCCTCGGTCATGCCCGTCTGCATGTGGAGGCGCACAAGCTGCTCGAGTTCCCACGCGGGGCGCGCCTTGTGCCAGATGCGCTCGCGGGCAAGGGCGGCGTCTTCGGCATCGCGCTGAGCTGACACCGAGACGTACTCGCCCACGCCCATCGACAGCGCACCAGCCACCACACCAGCGATCGCAGCCATGACGATGATCGAACGATCCGTGGTTGCTGCGGCGACACCGACCAGCATCGCGGCAATCGACACGATGCCATCGTTAGCGCCGAGCACGCCCGCACGCAGCCAGTTGAGGCGGCTGTTCATGCCCTCCTCGTCGGGGCCCGTGAAGATGTCAGGGCGATGCGTCGAACTGCTCATGCCGCAAGGCTAAGCCTGGAACGTGGCATCTGCCAGGAAGGTATGCCTGCCCTTACTCGCCGTTGGCGATGTCCCCCCTCCGGCGTCGGCCGCTCCAGCGTCGGCCGCTTAGCCGCGTCGGACCAGGATGGCGAATGACGCGAGAGCCGCGATGAGGCCGCTGAACATGATGATGGCGAACGCGGCCTCCGCCTCGATGCCGAACGTGTACAAGAACGTGCACACGATCGCCGCGGCATACATCACGACGAATCCGATGGATGCGGACCGGAGTGCGACTTGGTTCTCGCGCTCGTCGGCGCGGCCTGACACGACGCGTGCCTCTGCGGTCGCGTAACGGGTGCGGGCGATGATGAGGAGCGTCACCATGACGGCAATGCCGATCGTGCCGCCCTGGACGATGCCTTTGCCAAAGCTGTCGTTGCCGGCGGAGTAGGCGATGATCGCGAGGATGGCGCATGTGACGGCGCCGCTGAGCGCTCCGGTGGCGATACCGATCGCGGACGGTGCCTTGGACTTGTCAGTTGTCTTGGTCATCGAAGATCTCCTCGATAGCGCGCCCAAAGAAGCGGGCGATGGTGAAAGCGAGCGGGAGGGACGGGTCGTATTTGCCCGTCTCAATGGAGTTGATGGTCTGGCGGGAGACGCCGAGTGCCTCGCCGAGAGCGGATTGTGAGAGCTCGCGCTCTTCTCGCAGTGTGCGAACGTGGTTGCGCATCAGGCGTCGGCCTTTGTGTGCTCGCGCTTGCGCCACTTCCCGAAGGCGACAGCGCCGAGCGCAAGCAGAATGCCGGTCGCGACTCCCCACCACAGCGAGGCAGATGCGAAGCCGCCCTCTGCGGCGCGGGGGATGAGCACGCCGGACGCGAGGCCGAGCGAGGAGACGATGGCGGTGAGCTGAAGCTGCTTATCGGTCATGGCAACCTCCGTTGTGTGACAAGTAACCTTTACATGACAAGGATGCTTGACATGGCGCTGCCTGTCAAGTCACCTTGACACCGGAGTTCCGGATGGGTCTTGGCGGGTGGCGGCGCTGGTTGGGTGGCGGCGCTTGCCCTGCGTGCGGAACCGGCGGCCTTACACCCGCGTGCCCATGACTGACGTGCCGACGCGTACCATCGTCGCGCCCTCCGCGATCGCCCACTCGAGGTCGCCCGACATGCCCATCGACAGCTCCCATGCCTCGCGCAGCGGCAGTTCACCGCGTTCGGAGAGGATGAGGGCCTGATCGCGGATATCGCGCAGCCTCGCGTAGCCCGCACGCACGGCCTGCTCATCGGGGGAGTTGAGCCCGATCGTCATGAAGCCCGTCACCGTGAGAGCCGGAAGGCTCTGAACCTGCGTCGCAAAGGAAAGCGCCTCGTCGGGACTCACACCAGCCTTCGACTCCTCGCCTGACACGTTGACCTGGATCATCACGTCGAGTTCGCGACCTGCCTCGACGCAAAGCCGGCTGAGGCGCTCAGCCAACGGCAGCGAGTCGACGGTCTGAACACAGTCAGCATGGCGGACAGCGATCTGCGCCTTGTTGCGCTGCACCTGACCGATCACGTGAATGCGTGCGCCAGCGGCACGGAGGGCCTCGGCCTTGAGGTCGAGCTCCTGCAGACGAGACTCGCCCACAAGAGTGGCGCCCGCTTGTACGGCAGCCGATGCAGCGTCGGCGTCCCACGACTTGGTGGCGACGAGCAGGCGAACCTGCGCACCCACGCGACCCGAGGCGCCTTCGGCGGCGATGATGCGCGCCTTCACCTCGGTGAGCGCGGCGGCGTGATCCCAACCGGGAGCGGCGCTGGAGAGCTCACGTGACATTACGACTCCTTCGCGATCGGTGCGACAACGGCGTCGGTCACGGCGACGAGGTCGGCGGGTGCGAGGCCGATGTCGAGTCCGCGGCGGCCGCCTGAGACGTAGATCGTGTCGAAGAGCTCGGCGGTCTCGTCGAGCGCAGTGGGGAGCTTTTTGCGCTGGCCGATGGGGGAGATGCCGCCCACCACGTAGCCCGAGGAGCGCTCAGCGTCGGCTGGCGGCGCCATCTCCGCCTTCTTGCCGCCGAACGCTGCGGCGAGCGCCTTGAGGTCGAGCTTGCAGCTGACCGGCACAATGCCCACACTCAGCTGGCCGTCCACGTACGCACAGAGGGTCTTGAACACCTGGTCCGGCTCTGCGCCGATCGCCGCCGCGGCCTCGAGGCCGTAGCCGAGATCGGAGCTGGGGTCGTGCTCATACGGGTGCAGCGTGTGCTCAATCCCGGCGGCTGCCAGGGCGACAACCGCTGGGGTCGACGCGTGATCGTGCTTGGCGGACTTCTTGGCCATGGGGCCATTGTGCCGTGCCCGCCGCGGTGTCCCGTCTCCCGCACCTGCCCCACCCGGCCGGGCCCCGTCCGGCCCCACCTGTCGCGCGAGCACCACAAATCGGCCCGGACGTGGCAACCGTCTGCGTGAGCCGAAGGTTGAGTCTCGAGTTGTGGTGCTCCCGCGACGGTGGAGAACCGCTAGCACCCGCAATTAGGGTGTGATCGTGAGTCAGACGAGACCCCGCGTGGAGATGTGGACCGACGGCGCGTGCAAGGGCAATCCCGGCGTCGGCGGCTGGGGCGCGTGGATGCGCTCTGGCGCGCACGAACGCGAACTCTTCGGCGGCGAGGCGCACACCACGAACAACAAGATGGAGCTGACCGCAGTGATCGAGGGTCTGCGCGCGCTCAAAGAGCCCTGCGACGTCACCTTGCACGTGGACTCCACGTACGTGATGCAGGGCGTCAAGACGTGGATGGCCGGGTGGAAACGCAACGGCTGGCGCACCGCTGACAAGAAGCCGGTGAAGAACCAAGACCTCTGGCAGGCGCTCGACACCGAGGTGGCGCGCCATCACATCACGTGGGTATGGGTGAAGGGTCACGCGGGCGATCCCGGCAATGAGCGCGCAGATCAGCTCGCGAACAAGGGCGTCGACGCCACGCGAGCCGCTCTCTAGCAGCGTCGGCTCGGCAGCGGCCGACGCTGGGGCCGGCTACTCGGCGGCGTCGCGAGCAGCGGCATCGCGAGCAGCGGCGATCACCGTGAGCAGTCGCTCCCGGATCACCTGGGCCCTCGCCGCGAAATCTGCCTGACGCTGCGCATACTCGCGCTTGCCCTCGGCCGTCTCGATCGCAATCGCCGCAAGCCCGAAGCTGCTCACGTCATATGGCGATGCCTGCATGTCGACGTAGCGAATCTCCATCGCCAACTCGAACGCGTCCATGACGAGGTCGCTCGGCACCAGCGGTGTCAGCTTCACCGCCCACTTGTACACGTCCATGTTCGCGTGCAGGCAGCCGGGCTGCTCATGCGTGAGCTGATCGGCGCGTGTCAGCTGCAGCGCGTTGCGAGGCAGCGCTTCAGGCGTGAAGAAGCGGTACGCATCGATGTGGGTGCATGCGAGGTCATGCGCCTCGACAACGGCATCGGTCCCGCCCTGACCGAGGCGCAACGGCAGCGGATGACGCCGGTCGTCATCTGCGCGGTACACCATCGCCCATTCATGGAGGCCAAAGCAGCCACGGAACATCGGCCGCGACGCGGTCGCCTCCAGCAGCCTCTCGATTCGATCCGTGGTCTCGCCGCGCTCGCGGAGCCACGCCGCAGCGTCGGATTCGACGCCGCCCCCCGAGGCCCGGTAGAAGCGCCACTGAGCGTGCTCGGGGGCGTCTGCTATGACGACGCCGACGCCGGGGTGCCAGCGCCGCAGCCGCGACGGCCGCACGGAGTAGTAGTCGTAGAGGAAGTCCTCGATCGCATGTGTGATGCCGCGGCCCGCCCGCTCGCGATGACCGGCCGTTGCGGCGTCCGCCCGACGCTGGTGCGCGTCTTCGAGAGGGCGCCACTCATCGCGTGTCAGCACGGTGACGGTGGCGGTGTTCATCCCCCTATTGTCGCAAGGATGGGTTACGCGCCGGCCTCGTCAGTGGCCTTCACAATCTGCTTGCGCAGGTAGCGGCGGTCGTCGTTCGCGTAGGCGTAATAGAGGCCGATGAGGAGCCCGCCGCCGATGAAGTTGCCGACGAGCACGATCGCGATATTGCCCAATGCGAAGCCTGCGTCGATGCCGTTTTGCATGCCGACCATCGTGAAGAGCACGGTGTTGGCAACCGAATGCTCGAAGCCGACAAAGGCGAAGATGAACACCGACACGATCATTGACAACGACTTGGTGAAGTCGTCCTTGATGAGACCGTTGTAGACGAGCAGCATCGCGAGGTTGATCATGAAGTTGCACAGGATCGCCCGCATGAAGAGGTCGCCCCAACCGGCGAAGCCGTCGCTCACATAGGCGAGCTTGTGCTCGACTCCAATCTGCATCTGCTCGCCGACGCCGCCGTCTCCGAGGGTGGAGCCCACGACCATGAGCGCGACAACAAAGCCGCCCAGGACGTTGCCGATGTAGCACAAGAGGAGAATCCGGGCCGCTTTCATGCATGTGGTGCGGCGGTAGTACGCGCCGATCGACACGATCATCATGTTCGAGGTGAGCAGTTCGGACTTCGAGTAATAGATGAAGACGAGCGCGAAACCAAAGACGAGCGCGCCCACCATGCGGCCAATCGACACAAAGGTGTCGCCGCCAGCGTCGGCAAAGGCCGCGATGATCGCGTAGTTCGTGAGGTACATGATGCCGATGAGCCCGCCAGCCATCGCCGCGCGCATCAGGTAGACGCGTGCGAGCCCGCCGCTCATCGCGGTCTTCGTCTCCAGCGCATCGAGCACGGTGGAGATGAAGTGCTTGCCCGGGAACAGCCCAGAGGTGTCCGTCATGGTGGAAAGAATGTCACGCGTGAGGCTTGGTGAGCGCGTCGGCACACCAAGAAGATCCACGAGTGAGCGCGCGCTCGAGCGGGCCGGGCCCCAGCCAGGAACGCCACGCGGTCGCAACGGCGATCAATCCGAGGGTGAGGACTACGAAGGCGACGTTGGATGGCCGGTACACCATCGCGTCCCCGACCCACCAGATGACGAGCACATGAAGGGTGTACATCGTGAGCGACATCGAGCCGAAGGCAAGCAGGGGAGCGATGAAGCGTGACGTCGTGGCAAGGGCGAGGCACACTCCGATGACGACGATCGCGATGCCGGTGTTGCCCGTCATCTCCCAGATGGTGTTCGAATGGGGAGTGACGGACGCCCACGTCTGACCATCCTCGAGCGACCATGGTGTGGGCGAGCCGAGGATCAACCCCTCGCCGTAGCCGACGACGGTGAGGAGGGCTCCGCTGAGAAGGAGCCAGCCCGCGGTCACCCCACGAGCAAGCGGCGCCCGCCCCACGGCCATGCCGATGAGGACGTATCCCACCCACGCGACAGCCGGATAGTGGGTGCTGACGAGACGTTCGAACACAGGCCAGTTGTCAAGTGAGTCCTCGGCAGCGCGGGCGACGGTGGAGCCGGCGCCGATCGCGAGCCCGGCGAGCAGCACAAGCGCCGTGCGGGGCCAGCGCAAGAACGGCAACACCATGAAGAAGATGAGGCCGAGGTTCGTCAGGACGATGTCGACGGGAGTGCCAAGGAGATCCAACGCGTACCCGAGGGCGATGAGCACGCTCCCGCGCACCGCGATCCGGATCACCGTGTGCCCATGCGGAACCTGGGAACGGCGCACCATGAGGGAGATCGTGACTCCCGCAAGCACCGCGAACAGCGCGGCCGAACGGCCCTCGGTCACCCACAGCCAATGCCAGCCTTCGGTGTCCGGCCCGCGGGTGCCGCGGTCGCCTACATGCGCTGCGACCATCCCGATGATCGCGATGGCACGGGCGAGGTCGAGCCCGGGGATCCTGCCGGCGAGCGCCGCGCGAAGGCGACTGGCCATCGCTGGGTCAGGCCACTGCCGGCAGGTGTGTCGTCGACAAGATGCCGAACGCCCACTCGTAGTGGCCGCCGAGGCACTCGTGAGCAATCTCCGCGAGCGGCACTCCGCCGGTCCACGCGAAAGCGGCAGGCGATTCCAGGTCGTCGCCGGAGATCTCGACGAGGAGCGCCATGATCCGCTGATGGGACTCTTCGAGAGCGGTCCGAATCGTCAAGTAGGGACGGCCCTGGTGGGTGCGGAAGATGACGTCATTGAGCTCGTCAATGGTGTCCCACGTGTAGCCCTCAGCGGGGTAGGCGACGGTGCCGCCTGCGGCGTGGGTCTCAAGCCAGCCGGCAAGCAGGCCATGCCATCCGTGAAGGTGGGCAAGGACGTCAGTGGTGGTGCGGTCGAGGTATGCCTCGCCTAGTGACACACCAGGGTGCTCATCGGTGATGGCGAGGACGCGGGCGAGGCCTGCGTCGGCGTCAGCTCGCAGCTGACGGTGTATCGGGGTGGGCATTGCCCCATGGTACGCGCGTCAGCATGCAATTGTCCGGCGGCTACGCTAGAGACCATGCGTATCGCTCGCTTCACCACGGGAGACGAACCCCGTTACGCGCTCGTCGACGGCGCTCCCGGCGAAGAGGAACTCGTGGTCCTGTCGGGGGACCCGATGTACATCGCGGGCCAGCCGACGGGGGAGCGGATCGCTCTCAGCGACGACGTGCGCCTCCTCGCGCCCATCATTCCTCGCTCCAAGATCGTGTGCCTGGGCAAGAACTTCGAGGCGCACGCACACGAGCTTGCACCGCGCCCCACGGCATCGAGCCTGCCGCTGTTCTTCATCAAGCCGAACACGACCGTCATCGGCCCCGACGATCCGATCGTCGCACCGGCATACTCTGAGGACGTCCAGCTAGAGGCGGAACTCGCCGTCATCATCGGGCGCCTGTGCAAGGACGTGAGCCCGGAGAGCGCCGAGGACTACATCTACGGCTTCACCTGCGCAAACGACGTGACAGCGCGCGACATTCAGCGCAAAGAGGACCAGTGGTTCCGGGCCAAGGCCTTCGACTCCTCGCTGCCGCTCGGCCCATGGATCGAGACCGAGCTGGCGCATGACGACGTCACCATCACCTCGCGCATCAACGGCACGCAGGCGCAGACTGGGCACACCGGCGACATGATCCTCGACGTGGCGACTGCGGTGTCGATGGTGTCGGAGGTGACCACCTTGTTGCCAGGCGATGTCGTGTTGATGGGCACACCGGCTGGCGTCACCACCATCAACCATGGCGACGTGGTGGAGATCGAGATTGAGGACCTTGGCGTCCTCCGTAACCCCGTGGTGCGCCGCTAAGGCGTCAAGGAAAGAGTGATGAGCAAAGTCCGCGTTCGTTTCTGTCCCTCGCCCACCGGCTTGCCTCATGTGGGCATGGTGCGCACCGCGCTGTTCAACTGGGCGTACGCGCGTCACACCGGCGGCGAGCTGGTGTTCCGTATCGAAGACACCGACGCAGAACGCGACTCCGAAGAGTCGTACGAGATGCTCCTCGATGCGCTCCACTGGCTCGGCATCGACTACGACGAAGGCCCGGACATCGGTGGTCCGTACGGACCGTACCGCCAGTCTCAGCGTCACGACCTTCACGCCGAGGTGGTGCGCGCGCTCGTCGAGGGCGGCTACGCCTACGAGTCCTTCTCCACGCCCGAAGAGGTCGAGGTCCGCCACCGTGCGGCAGGTCGCGACCCCAAGCTCGGCTACGACGGCTTTGACCGTGACCTCACCGACGAGCAGAAGGCCGCATACCGGGCCGAGGGCCCCGACCCCGACATCCGCATACGCATGCCGGACGAGGACATCGTGGTCCACGACCTCATCCGCGGCGAGGTGCGCTTCCCCGCAGGCACCGTTCCGGACTACGTGATCGTCCGTGCGAACGGCGTCCCGCTCTACACCCTTGTCAACCCCGTTGACGATGCGCTTCAGAAGATCACGCACGTGCTGCGCGGTGAGGACCTCCTCAGCTCGACGCCACGTCAAATCGTCCTGTGGCGGGCAATGGTCGAGCTCGGCATCGCCGATCAGATGCCGGTGTACGCGCACATGCCGATGGTGCTCGGTGAGGGCACGAAGAAGCTCTCGAAGCGTGACCCCGAGTCCAACCTCTTCCA